>CALKWS010000441.1 GCA_938004115.1 uncultured Ruaniaceae bacterium | reverse complement strand
CCGGGTGCCGTGCCCAGCGCCCCGGCGATGCGTTGCTGGATCGCCTGGTCCGCGGCGTCCGGGATCACGATCAGACCCTCCAGGGCGCGTTGGGCGCGCCGGTAGGCCTGCTGCCGTTCGGCGTGCGTGGCGCCGGAGTCATCGGCGAGCGCCAGGTACCTCTTCGCCCGCTCCAGGGTCCGGCGCTCGTCCTGGGTGAAGTCGGTGGCCCGGCGCCGTTTGGCCTCGCGTTCGGCGATCTCGAAGGTGATCGCGTACTCCCGGACCGCGTCCCGATAGGCGGCGATCTGCTCCGGTGTGGCGGCCTCCGGCTGCTCCGGGCGCAGTCCGTCGGCGGTGCGCTTGGCACGGTGGAAGTCCACCGTGACCTCCTCGCGCATATCGCTCATCACGGGGAAGTCGATCAATTTGGCCAGGTCCAGTTCATAGGACAGCCACCGCTGGTCGATGTCCTCATGCTCGGCCACGAGCCGGTCCAGTTCCTGGCGGGGCGTGAAGGTGGCCGACGTGGCCGGTGCGGGCGGCTGGGAGCGGCCGGCGGGGCCCGGGTCGGCGGCGACCATGCGGTGGCCGTACTTGATCTTGGCCATCTCCAGCTTGTGCCGGCGGCGGCGTTCATCCCAGCGGCGCACGGCTTTCGCCCAGCCGCTGGCCATCCCACCAAGCACACCGCCGAGGGGGAAGATCAGCCACCAGTAGGAGCCGATGAATTCCCACATGTTCACCCGCTAAGCGTACCCACGCTGCGGCCGGCAGTTCGATGACACATGTCCTGCTCCGCGGCCCGATTCGCCCGCTGCGTGCGGGTGCGTGTGGGGGTTCAGGTCGCGGTGCCGGCCCGCCGGTGAGCGGCGATCAGTCCGCGGTACCAGTACCCGGAGTCCTTGATGGTGCGTTGCTGGGTGCGGTAGTCCACGTGCACGATTCCGAACCGCTTGTCGTAGCCGAAGGACCATTCGAAGTTGTCCAGCAGCGACCACGCCAGATAGCCGCGCACATCCACGCCGGCCTCGAGGGCCTCGGCCACGGCCGCGATGTGGGTGGCCAGGTACTGCTGCCGCTCGCCGTCGTGCACGGCGCCATCGATGAGTTCGTCGTCGAACGCCGCTCCGTTCTCGGTGATCATGATCGGCGGGACCGGCCACTGGCGGTCCAGGCGCACGAGCAGGTCGCGAAGCCCATGGGGTTCGATGCTCCAGCCCATCGCGGTGCGCGGGTGCGGGGGCGGCAGGTGCTCGACGTGTTCCTGCCCGGCTAGGCCGGGATCGGTGACCGGTACCGGCTCGCGCCCGCGGACATGGTGCTGGCTGTAGTAGTTCACCCCGAGCAGGTCCAGCGGTTGGGCGATGGCGTCCATGTCCCCGGGACGGACCGCGTCGGCCGCGTTGAACCGCTGCTGCAGGGCCACGATCTCCTCGGGGTAGCGCCCCAGCAGGGTGGCATCCAGCCAGAGCCGGTTCTGCAGCGCGTCCACCGTGGCCGCCGCCCGATGGTCGGCGTCGGGGTCCCCGGAGTCGCCGGTGACGACGCCGTAGAGGTTCGGTACCACGCCGTACCGGTGGGTGGCGTCCTGGCCGCGCATCGCCTGGACCGCACGGCCATGGGCCAGCAGCAGGTGGTGGGCGGCGCGCAGGGCCGCCCTGGGGTCGGTCAGGCCAGGGGCGTGCACACCGCTGGCATAGCCGAGGAAGGCCGCGCACCACGGCTCGTTGATCGTCAGCCAGGTGTCCACCAGGTCACCCAGTTCACCGTGGACCACCTCGGCGTAGCGGGTGAAGACATCCACGATCTCCCGGTTCGCCCACCCGCCCCGGTCCTGCAGGGCTTGCGGCAGGTCCCAGTGGTACAGCGTGGCGACCGGGGCGATGCCGGCGGCCCGGACCGCTTCCAGCATCCGGCGGTAGAACGCGATCCCCCGCTGCTCCACCTTGCCGTCGCCGTCGGGGATGATGCGCGGCCAGGCGATCGAGAACCGGTAGGCACCAAGGCCCAGGTTCGCCATGAGCTGCACGTCCTCGGCGAACCGGTGGTAGTGGTCCACGGCGGTGTCACCGTTCTGCCCGCGCACGACCTTGCCCGGCACGCGGCTGAAGGTGTCCCAGATGCTGGTGCCGCGGCCGTCCTGGTCGACGGCGCCCTCGATCTGGTACGACGCCGTGGCGGCGCCGAAGGCGAAGTCGGCCGGGAAGCGCGCGGCGAGCGCCTCGGTGGCCGGGTCTGCCCCGAAGGCTGGGCCCGCCTGGGGGTTGGCTCGGATGGCTGGGTCGGGTGGTGTGCTGCTCACAGGTCCTCTTTCCGTCGGGCATGACCGTTCCTGCTCGATGCGACTGTGCGGTGGCCCCCATGGTGGCCGAGTCTGGCCCTGGCGTCACGCGCCTGCGGACGAAGAAGTCCAGGTTAGTCACCTTCTCGAACGCGGCGATGTTCATTGGTTGTCATCGACGGGGTCGTGATCGACCGGGATTCGGTGACCGACCGGGCCTTCGCGCCGATGCGCCGGTGCGGTGGCGGGTTGCGCCACCACCGCGGCGCGGACCGGCGAGAATCGGACCATGTCCTATTTCGAGCGAGTCACAGAGTCGACCTTCCGGGCCACCGACCGCGTCAGCGGCGCGTGGCGGACCGATGAGCAGCACATCGCCCCGATCCTGGGGCTGCTGGTGCATCTCATCGAGACCGACCACCATGACCGCCGGGATGAGGCACTGACGATCGGCCGGCTCTCCTACGACATCTTCGGGATCATCCCGGTCGAGGCGGTGGACGTCGACATCGAGGTGCTCCGGCCGGGCCGCACGATCGAACTCGTCCAGGCCACCGTCACGCACGGCGGACGTTCCGTCGTCGTGCTCCGCGCGTGGTTCATGCAGACGCAGGACACCGCCGCGCTCGCCGGGAGCGATCTTCCCGCGATCCCGCCCCGGCAGGAGATGGTGCCGTGGGATCCCACGCAGGACTGGCCCGGGGGGTTCATCCGGACCGTGGAGGTACGCCGCCAGCAGTCCCGGCCCGGGCGGGCGGCGTTCTGGGTGCGCACCGCTGTGCCGCTGCTGGACTCCGAACCCGCCAGTACCCTCGCCCGGGCCGTGGGTGTGTTCGACGTCGCCAACGGGATGACGCCCCGGGTGAGCCCGCGGGAGGTGGCGTTCCCGAACCTGGACCTGACCGCGCACCTGTTCCGCCGGCCCCAAGGGGAATGGGTGGGGTTCGACACCACCGTGACCTTCGGCCCCGACGGGGTCGGGCTGACCAGTACCACCCTGCACGACGACGAGGGCCCGTTCGGGACGATGAATCAGATCCTCACCATCCGACCGATCGGGTGAGCCTCCGGCGCGTGTGTGGGTCGCTGCCGTTGCGCGCCGGCATCAGACTGTGCGCATGGAGCCGTTCACCTTGCATCTGATCGTCACCCTGGTCGCGGCGGTGCTCCTCGTGGTCGGGGTGCTGGGCACGGTCTTCCCGATCGTGCCCGGATCGCCGCTGACGATGATCACCCTGCTGGTGTGGGCATGGGTGCTGGGCTCGACGGCCTCCTGGGTCGCCGGTGTCGCCGGTGTCGTGCTGGCACTTGCGGGGATGAGTGCCTCACTGATCCTCACCGGCCGCAAGATGCGCAGGGAGCGGATTCCCAACCGGCCGGTTCTGATCGGGGTGCTGGCCGGCATCGTCGGGATGTTCATCGTGCCGGTGGCGGGGCTGTTCCTCGGGTTCGCCGCTGGCCTGTTCGGTGCGGAATGGGCGCGGCGGCGGGACCTGCAGGCAGCGGCGCGATCCTCCTGGGAGGCGATGAAGTCGATGGGTCTGGGCATGCTGATCGAGTTCGTCTGCGCTGCGCTGGCCGGGTCGGTGTTCGCGGTGGGCGCGTTGGTGCACTTCCTCGGGTGAGTGCCGGGCATTCGTGGGCCCGCGGGATGCCGGAACGATCCGCTTGTCACAATCGCTCTCCCCGGCACATAAAGGGTGCAGGGAGGTTCCATGTTTCGAATCAGGACAGTCGCCGCACTCGCCGCCGCACTGGTGGGTATGACCGGGTGCGCTGCGGCGCAGGGTGAGCGGGAGTCCGTCGGCGAACACGTCGTCGGTTACCGCCAGGACGTCAGCGGATCCGAGTGGGTGGGTGAGGTGGACCTGCCCTCGGCGCTGGTGCTGGAGTCCGAATCGGATATCCAGGAGTGGGTCGGGACGCTGCAAGATGCGGACCCCGCGCTCTTCGATCCGCTGTACCAGGTGGACCTCACCGAGAATTTCCTGATCGTCGGGGGCTACCCCCGGTGCACCGAGCACAGTTCGATCGTCCTGGCCGGGGACGGCGGCGAGATGGTGTTCGAGGTGACCGCGCCCGAGTCCACCACGATGTGTGCGTGGTCGCCCTACACCATCGACGTGTGGGCGGTGCCCCTGTCCCACACCGACGGCACACCACCCGGGTTCGTCCCGATCGTCCACGACCAGAACCCGCAGGACTGAAACCGCCCCGGAAGGCGCCGCCGCCCGGGGCAGCGGGACCTAGTGGGCCATGTCCACGAACCGGGTGTAGTGCCCCTGGAAGGCGACGACGATGGTGTCGGTCGGCCCGTTACGGTGCTTGGCCACGATCATGTCCGCCTCACCGGCTCGCGGGGACTCCTTCTCGTACATGTCCTCGCGGTGCAGCAGGATCACCACGTCCGCGTCCTGCTCGATGCTGTTGTGCACCGCGATGCCGTTGGCGATGAAGTTGTGCGTCCCGAGCACGGTCGCGTCGTAGACCTCCTGCTCTCCTTCGTCATCGATCGCGACGACTTCATCCCACAGCACGTCGTTCACGGCGAGAACTTCGAGTTCCTCGTGGTCGAGCACCTCAGCGATTCGACCCAATCGAGCTCTTGATGGTGCGTGCTTCCACATCGTCGAGCCACTGAACTGCGTGCCCAACGCCGCAGCGAACTCCCGGTGGGTCATCCCGTTCTCGGTGAGGGACTTCCGCACCTCCTGCCAGACTTCCTTGGGCACCGTGTCAACATTGGTGTTGGCGCGCGTGTCGCGTACAAGTTCGAGGAGACGTTCAGCGTTCCGACCCCTATCGCCATGAACGCCGATCTCCTGCAGGAACCTCCGTTGCTCGTCGACGCCGGAGATATCGAGGGTGTATCCGGGACGGTACGTGGTCCTCGTGGTTGAGCGAATGCGAGTTGAGATCCCGAACCTGAGAAGCAGGCGACTCAGGTCGTCCACCAGCGCCCGCGACGTACTAGCGAAATATATTCTGCCGCTGCGTTTATTCTTGTTTATTGTGACCGAGCCGTCAGTGGCCCAGATATGGCGCAAGAACAAGGCGATCTGACGCTTTGGCAAGTTGAAGACCGATCTCGGCACGAACTTCTCGTGTCCCCGCTTGCCAAAGAGGCCCAGTCCGTCAAGCCAAGCAGCGATCGGGTTCCGGCGTCCATGGGTGAGCCGGTACGGAGCCCGTAACCGCAACGTGGTGCAGCGAGTTGCCGCATACTCGTCGCGTACCGCAGTGATTCCGAAATCTTTCGCCGCTTCGGAAACGATTTTGAGATTCTCCTCGTCGACGGAGGCGTAACGGATCGGTTGCTTCTTGAGGAATGACCCGTCCCCCAGGAGATGGGCGAGCATGATCACTCTCTGATCGGACCACTCGCTCACGGTCGATGGGGCCGGCACGTGCCGTGGTACTGCGATACGCGAACCGACTTCCAAGTCGCCCAGCGGCGTCCAGCCCTCATAAGTAAGGAACGGGTGGTTCGCTGTTGCCTTGATCTCCTTGCCAGACGCTAAGCGCAAGCGGTAAACGGGCTTAGTGCCCGTTGAGAACACGTGCGTGAGGTGCCTGCGCACGTACTTCAGCCGGTCATCCAGCGCCCAGACCGGCACATCGCGGGCTCCCTGAGCAAACAGGTCGCCCATGGTGACCTCCGCACCCGTGTCGGCACGAAGGATCTTGGTGTCCGCCGTCAGGCATCCCGATTCGCGTAGGTCGCTCA
Organism: uncultured Ruaniaceae bacterium; assembly: GCA_938004115.1. Lineage (GTDB taxonomy): Bacteria > Actinomycetota > Actinomycetes > Actinomycetales > Beutenbergiaceae > CALKWS01. The sequence continues at coordinate 31,667 of CALKWS010000441.1, read as the reverse complement.
TCTGCGGGCGCTTGTCCGTCCGCTGTTCCGAACCACGGTTGAGCTGGGAGATCGCGATGACGGGAACCTCGAGTTCCTTCGCCAGCAGTTTCAGCGCGCGGGAGAACTCCGACACCTCCTGCTGACGTGATTCCACGCGCTTTCCCGAGGACATCAGTTGCAGATAGTCGATAACCACGAGTTTGAGGTCGTGTCGCTGCTTGAGGCGCCGGCATTTGGCCCGGATCTCCATCAGCGACATGTTGGGGGAGTCGTCGATGAACAAGGGCGCGTCGGAGACGCGGCTCATGGTGCGCGCCAGCCGCGTCCAGTCCTCATCGCGCATCGTGCCCTTGCGCATGTTGTTCAGCGGCACCTGAGACTCCGCCGATAGCATTCTCATGGAGATTTCATTACGACTCATTTCCAATGAGAAGATGACAGATGTTAAACCGTGTTTAATTGATGCGGCTCTGGCAAAATCTAATCCCAGGGTCGATTTGCCCACAGCTGGTCGCGCTGCCACGACCACCATCTGCCCGGCGTGCAATCCGTTGGTGAGCGCGTCGAGATCGGCGAACCCGGTGGGCACGCCCACCATGCCCTCACCATGGTGGGAGGCGGCGTCGATCTCCTCCATGGTCTCGTTGATGATGTCCTTCAGCGGGACATAGTCCTCGCTGGTGCGCTGCTCGGTGACCGCGTAGACCTCGGCCTGGGCGGTGTTCACCAGTTCATCGACGTCGCCACCGTCGGCGGCATAGCCCAGTTGCACGATCCGGGTGCCGGCGTCGACCAGCCGGCGCAGCACCGCCCGTTCCCGCACGATGCGGGCGTAGTAGCCCGCGTTGGCCGCGGTGGGCACCGAGGACAGCAAGGTGTGCAGGTACGGGGCGCCACCGATACGGCCCAGTTCCCCGCGGTTGGTCAACTCGGCCGCGACCGTCACCGCATCGGCCGGCTCCCCCCGGCCGTACAGGTCCAGGATCGCCTCGTAGATCGCCTCATGGGCAGGGCGGTAGAAGTCGGTGCCGCGCAGGACCTCGATGACGTCGGCGATCGCGTCCTTGGACATGAGCATGCCGCCCAGCACGCTCTGCTCGGCTGCGACGTCCTGCGGCGGGGTCTTATCGAACCCTTCGCCCGGCGGCGCCATCTCTGCCAGGCTCATCCGGCCACCCCCTGCTGCGCTCCACCTGCTCGCATCGCCGTCCTTGCTGTCGAATAACCGCTACCCATACTCATACCGCTGCCCTCTGACACCGCCGGCGCGTACTCCGGCAGCACACTCCGGCGGCGCACGCGCACACCCGGGGCTGCTCGTCGTCGATGGCGACCCGGGAATACGCCCACCGCCGAACTACTCCTGCGTGGAGGTTAGACGCTCGCCCCCGGCCCGCCAAACTCCCCTTGGCGCCACCTGTGTATGGACACCGCTTAGGCTGTGGACACTGTGTGGAACGCGCCGAGGGTCGTTGTGCACAGGCCGGGGACACAGATGTGGATAACGCCTCAAAGGTCAGTGTTGGCACCGGAAACTCGCTGTGGATAAGACGTGCGGAAAGAAGTCGGAGGATCGGTGGACGACACGCCGGGCCAACACGCCGAGAGTGGGCGGGCACTGGATCGACGCATCTTCTCCCTCGCGTGGCCCGCCCTGGGCGCCTTGGTGGCCGAGCCGCTGTTCGTGCTGATCGACTCCGCCGTCGTCGGGCGCCTGGGGGTGAATGAGCTCGCGGGCCTGACCCTGGCCTCCACGCTGCTGGTGACCCTGGTGTCGGTGTTCGTGTTCCTGGCCTACGCCACCACGGCTGCCGTGGCCCGCCAACTGGGCGCGGGCAACACCCGCCGGGCCCTGACGATGGGGATGGACGGGATCTGGCTGGCCGCGGGGCTGGGGCTGGCCACCATGACGATCGGGATCCTCACCGCCCCGTGGGTGGTGGACCTCATGGGTGCTCCGGCGCCCGTGGCCCCGCACGCGATCGATTACCTGCGCTATTCCCTGCCGGGCATCCCGGGCATGCTGGTGGTGCTCGCGGCCACCGGGGCGCTGCGCGGCCTGCAGGACACCCGCACCCCGTTCGCCGTGGCCGTGGGCGGGGCGATCGTGAACACCATCGGTTCCATCGTCCTGGTACACCCGGTGGGACTGGGTATCGCCGGGTCGGGTCTGGCCACCTCGGTCACCCAGATCGGGATGGGGGCCGTGCTGGTCGTGGTGGTGGTGCGCGGCGCCCGCACGCACGGGGTATCGATGCGGCCCCGGATCGGGGGTATCTGGGCCAACGCCCGCGCCGGGCTGCCGCTGCTCATCCGTACCGGCACGTTGCGCATCGCGGTCCTGGTGACCGTGTTCACCGCAACCCACCTGGGTGCGGTGACGCTGGCGGCGCACCAGATCGTGAACGCCATGTGGGGGCTGGCCGCGTTCGCCCTGGACGCGCTGGCGATCGCGGCCCAGGCACTCATCGGCCACGGCCTGGGCCGCAGCGACGTGGACGCCGTGCGGCGCATCACCCGGCGCAGCCTCTTGTGGGGCACCGGCGCCGGGGCGGCGCTGGGGGCGGTGTTCGCCGTCACCGGGTGGTTGATCACGCCGCTCTTCACGGCCGACCCAGGGGTGCAACGGGCCGCGGCCTGGGGCCTGGTGGTGATCGGGGTGCTGATGCCGATCGCCGGCTGGGTGTTCGTGCTCGACGGCGTGCTCATCGGCGCGGGTGACGGCAGGTTCCTGGCCTGGGCCGGGGTGATCACACTGGTGGCCTACCTACCGTTGGTGGCCCTGGTGTGGGCATGGGCCCCACCAGGGGTTCCCGGGCTGATCTGGCTGTGGATCAGCTTCGCCGGCGGCTTCATGCTCGCCCGCGCCATCACCACCGGGGTGCGGGCACGGGGCACCCGGTGGATGGTGCTCGGTGCCGACTGACCGGCGCGGGGGCAGCATCGCTGCCCACCTGCGAACGTCCCGGGTGCTCGGCCGCTCCGACGCCTATGGTGTCAGGCGATGACCGGCACCCGGGTCCGAACCCACGACCCCTCCGGGGCTGCCGTACCGGCGCGGCCCGCCTCCACCGTCATGCTGCTGCGGGACGGGCCTGCCGGTGTGGAGGTGTTCATGTTGCGCCGGCAGACCACGATGGCGTTCGCCCCCGGCGCGCTGGTCTTCCCCGGCGGGGCCGTGGACCCCCAGGACTCCGACCCCTCGATGCCCTGGGCCGGGCCGGAGCCCGCGCAGTGGGCCCACTCGCTCGACCTCTCGGAGACCCGGGCCCGTGCGCACGTGAGTGCGGCGGTGCGAGAGACCTTCGAGGAGTGCGGGGTGCTGCTGGCCAGCCCGGCGCAGGGCGCCCCGGGCCGGGCGCAGCGCGCCCCGGCGGACGGCAGCAGGGCGGCGGACCGGGAACGGCTCCTCACCGGCGAGCACACACTCGCCGAACTCCTCACCGCCCGCGGGATGGTGCTGCGCTCGGACCTGCTTCGGCCGTGGGCGCACTGGGTGACCCCGGCGACGTACCCGAGGCGATATGACACGCGCTTCTTCCTCGCCCGCTGCCCGGAGCACCAACGCCCGGAGCATGTGGGCGGCGAATCGGCCGAATCGCGCTGGTGGTCGGCCGCCGGGGCGCTGCGCGCGGCCCAACACGGGCAGGTACGCCTCATGTATCCCACGCGCGCCTGCCTGCAGGACCTCGCCGCGGCCGCCACGGTGGAACAACTCCTCACGGAGCCGACCTAGTTCGTCCGGTCCTCAGCTGGCCTTCCGGTGTCGGTGCCCGGCCCGTGCGGGCCGCTCGGTCGAAGCCTCGGCGGTCTGTAGCGCGGTTCGCCGTACTCGCGGGGAGGACTGCTAGTCGAGCGGGTCGCTCAGTTCGATGTCGAAGTGCGCGATGTCGCCTTCCACGGCGGTGACGGTCAGGTACGCCTCGTACTCGGCGTCCTCGTCGACCGGGTAGACCGCGCAGATCATCTCGGTGCCGACCTCGGCCTCCAGGTCGGCGGGGCAGAGCACCTCGGGTGTCTGCCCGAACAGTTGCGTCAGGCTGTAGGCGGTCTGCTCCTCCACCTCGATCTGCTCGACCGCATTGCTGGAGCATCCGGCCAACAGCAGCCCGGCCAGACCGACCATCGCGACTCTGGTGCGCATTACTTCCTCTCACGGGCGGATTCGACCGCTCCCCAACGAACTCACTGTGCCGGGTCGGCCCTGGTCCGGCCATGGGCAGAACTGCCCGGCACGGTATCCACTGACCGGGGCCTGGCGCGCCACCGGCCCGGCACCCACGAGGGCACCGGGCCGGCCGATGAACCGTGCTGCGCCGGCCCTGCCATCGGCGGGCCGGCCAGCGGTCAGGACGCGGGCACGACCTGCAGTTCCAGGGTCGCCGAGACCTCCGGGTGCAGGCGGACCCGCACGGTGTGGTCGCCCAGGGACTTGATCGGCCGGTCGATCTCCACCTTGCGCCGGTCCAGGCTCGGGCCACCGGCGGCCTGCACCGCCTCGGCGATGTCCGCGGTGGTCACGGCACCGAACAGCCGGCCGCCGGGGCCGGCGTTGACGGTCACCACCACTGGCTTGGCCTGCAGGGTGTCCCGGGCCGCACGGGCTTCCTCGACGGTCGCGATCTCCCGCTTGCGGCGGGCCTCGCGGATCTGCTCGACCTGCCGCTCGGCGCCCTTGGTCCAGGCGGTGGCCAGGCCGCGGGGGAGCAGGTAGTTGCGGGCGTAACCGTCCTTGACCTCGATCACGTCACCGGGTTCGCCCAGTCCGCTCACCTCGTGGGTGAGGATCAGTTTGGTCGCCATGGTGCTCTCCTAACCTCAGCGAGCCGAGCTCGAGTAGGGCAGCAGGGCCATCTCCCGAGCGTTCTTGACGGCCTTGGCGATCTGGCGCTGTTCCTGCACGGTGACGCCGGTGACCCGACGGGCCCGGATCTTGCCGCGGTCGGAGATGAACTTACGCAGCAGCGCGGTGTCCTTGTAGTCGATGCCGTTCTCCAGCTTCGCGGCGCGCAACGGGTTCGGCTTCTTCTTCACCACCGGCTTGGTGCGGGGCGGCTGCTTAGCCATAGGAATACTCCTTGAGGTACGTCCGCCGGGTACCTACCCGGCGCAGTTTGAATGAATGTGTGATCAGAACGGGGGCTCGTCACCGAAGGTGGAACCACCCGAGGCCCAGGGATCCTCCGGCTGGGATTGGCCGGCGCCCTGCTGGCTGTAACCGCCACCACCGCCGAATCCGCCTCCGCCACCCCGCTGGGTGCGGGTGACCTTCGCGGTGGCGTACCGCATGGAGGGGCCAACCTCGTCGACCTGCATCTCCACCACGGTGCGCTTCTCCCCCTCCCGGGTTTCGAACGAACGCTGCACCAGGCGGCCCTGGGCGATCACGCGCATCCCCTTGGTGAGGGACTCGGCCACGTTCTCCGCGGCCTCACGCCAGATCGAGCAGCGCATGAACAGCGTTTCGCCGTCCTTCCACTCCTGGGCCTGCCGGTCGAACTGGCGGGGGGTGGATGCGATGGTGAAGTTCGCGACGGCCGCCCCCGAGGGGGTGAATCGCAGTTCCGGGTCAGCGGTCAAGTTGCCGACCACCGTGATGACGGTTTCTCCAGCCATGGACTCTCCTTAGGGGAGTTACGGCGCTCGTCAGCGCGCGTCGGAGCGGATGAGCTTGGTGCGCAGCACGGACTCGTTCAGCCCGAGCTGTCGGTCGAGCTCCTGGGCGAGCTCGGGAGTGGCGACCATGTCGATCACGGCGTAGATGCCTTCGGAGCGACGTTCGATCTCGTACGCGAGCCGGCGCCGGCCCCACACGTCGACCTTCTCGATGGTTCCGCCGCCGCTGGTGATGACGTTGAGGAACTTCTCCAGGGACGGAGCGACGGTGCGCTCATCGACCTCCGGGTCGAGAATCACCATCATTTCGTACTGACGCATGCTTGAACCCACCTCCTCTGGACTATGCGGTCACGGTCCTTCCGTGACAGGAGGGTGCTGCGTTTGGTGCCCGCGCGGGATCGACCCGCCAGGGCGTCGCTCACGATACCCGACGACGACGGTCGCCGGCAGGTGGCTTTGCTCACCCGCTGCCGGGGTACTTCGGGCACCTCCCGTGCCCGCGGTCCCCCGCCCGGACGGGCCGAACTGCCCCGTGGGAGCCAAAACCCCGTGGGAGCCAGAGCCGCGCTGACCTCAGCGCCGCGTCGACGTCAGCGCCCTTCGCGGGTCCACAGCGGCCAGCCCCGGATGACGGCGTCACCAGGGCCGCCCCGGCCGTTCTGCCCGCTGGAGCCCTGGTTGTTACCGGGGTTGCCTTCGCCGCCGCCTTCGCCGCCCTCATTACCGCCGCCCTCGCCGTCACCGGGCCCCTCGCCGTCGTCCGGCGGTCCGGTGGGTTCGGGTTCGGGTTCCTCCGTCGGCTCCTCGGTGGGTTCCGGCTCCGGTGTCTCCTCCTCGGTCGGTTCCTCCGTGGGCTCCTCGGTTTCCTCCTCGGTGGGTTCCTCCGTGGGCTCCTCGGTCTCCTCCTCGGTGGGCTCCTCGGTAGGCTCGGGGGCCGGGGGCGGGCTGGGCGCGGCGGGCCGGGAGCGTTCGGGGAACTGCTCGACCGGCAGGTCGGCGACCGCCTCGGTCATGTACTCGGTCCAGATCTGGGTGGGGAAGGAACCGCCGGAGATGACGTTCAGGCCGCCCCAGCCGCCCATCGACATCTCCTCGCCGTCCTCGCCCACCTCGTACATCGACACCGCCGTGGTGATCTGCGGGACGAACCCGACGAACCATGCCGATCTGTAGTCGTTCGAACTACCGGTCTTACCGGCGGCGGGACGGCCCAGTTCGCTGGCCCGGATCGCGGTGCCGCGCTGAACCACCTGGCTCATCGCGTACGTGGCATCGGCGGTGACCTGGGAGTCCACCACGTTCTCCCCGGGCTGTTCACCGGTGTACAGCACGTTGCCCTGCGGGCCGGTGGCCTGCGCCACGATGAAGTTGGCGTGCCGTTCCCCGCCGGCGGCGATCGTCGAGAAGGCCCGGGCCATGTCGATGTTGTGCGGGGAGGCGCTGCCCAGCACGTTGGACAGCACCGGTTCCAGGCCGGCGGTGTCCTCCGGCAGACCCAACCGGTGCGCCATGTCCACGGTCCGCTCCGGGCCCACCTCTGCGTTGAGTTGCACGTAGTAGGTGTTCACCGAGTCATAGGTGGCGTGCACCATGTCGATGTTGCCGCGGTTGCGGGGGGAGTCGAAGTTGCGCACCGGGGCGTCGTACCCCTCGATCTGCATCGGGGAGTAACTGGGGTAGCGCTGCTCCAGGGGGATGTCGTTCTCGAGGGCGGCCAGCAGGGTGAAGACCTTGAACGTCGACCCGCCCTGGGCGGTGTCCTGGGTCGCAGCGTTGCGCTGCACCTCCAGGTAGTCCGCCCCGCCGTAGAGCGCCAGGATCGCCCCGGTCTCGTTGTCCACCGAGCTCAGGCCCACCCGCAGCCCGTCCGGGGCGTCGTCGGGCAGGTTCTGCGCCGCCTCGACGGCCGCTTCCTGGAGCCGCTCGTCGATGGTGGTGGTGATCTGCAGGCCGCCGCCGTCGATCTCGTGCTCGCTGAACCCGGCCTCGATCAGCTCGGTGCGCACCATCTCCAGCAGGTACCCGTTCGGGCCGGCCATCGCATTGGTGCGGTTGTGCTCGGCCACCTCGGGGAACTCCGCGGCGCCGGCCTCCGCCTGGGTGATGAACCCCGATTCGACCATGTAGGCCAGGGTGCGCTCGAAGCGTTGCTCGGCCTGCTCGGGGTCTACCGCAGGGTCCCATCGGGAGGGCGCCGGGATGATGCCGGCCAGCACGGCCGACTCCTCCAGGGTGAGTTCCTCGGCGGGTTTGTCGAAATACTCCTGCGCGGCCCGCTCGATCCCGTAGGCACCGCGCCCGAAGTAGATGGTGTTGAGGTAGTTGCCCAGGATCTCGTCCTTGGACTGCTGGCGTTCGATCTTCAACGCCAGGATCGCCTCGCGGAACTTACCCACGTAACTGGTGGTCTGGCCCAGGTAGTACCGCTCGACGTACTGCTGGGTGATGGTGGAACCGCCCTGGGTGGGGTTGCCCTGCAGGTTGTTCCACAGGGCCCGCAGGATCGCCATCACGTCCACCCCGGGATTGGAGTAGAACCGCCGGTCCTCCGAGGCGACCACCGCTTGGCCCACGTGCTCGGGCAGGGTATCGGTGTCGACGATCTGCCGGTCCACCTCCGCGAAGGCGCCCATCAGCGTCTCACCGTCCTCGAAGTACACCGCGGACCCCTCGGCCATGGCGAACTCCTCGGGTTCGGGCACATCCAGGGTGAGGTATGCCGCGATGAGGATCCCCGCGCCCAGCGCGAACACGGTGAGGAACCCGCCGACGACGAACCGCCAGCCGGGCAGCCAGCGCATCACCGGGCCCTTGCCGCGACGGGGGTAGTTCCAGAACCGGCGCCTACCCGGGCGGCGGGTGCCATCGCCACCACCACGGCTCCGGGCGGCCGCCGAGGTGGACTTCCACGCCGGTCGCGATCCCCCCGTGGCGGATCGGGACCCGCCGGCGGAGGAGGCCGCCTGCGGGCGGGTGCCTCCCTGGCCCCGCACGCTACGGCGCTGCGGCCCCCGGGGTTGCCCCTGGGATGCTCCGCGGTGCTCGCTCGGCACTGGCGGCTCCTCCACACGATCGACTCGATCCACCCGTCACGGGCAGGCCACCTTGGTCGGCGGCCATTGTCCAGTATGCGTCGCCCATCCGCTCGTTGGCAGGCGCAGGTGACGGTCTTCACGTGCCCGGCACACGATCTGCCCGCCTCCGGTGACGGGCGCCACACCCGATGCGTATCGGCTGCCGGAGCGACGCCACCGGCAGAACTCGCTAACCTGCGTTCGGACCATTCCGATGTTGTGAGGAGACTCGATGAGTGCTGTGCGGGTAGCGATCGCCGGTGTGGGCAACTGTGCCGCGTCGCTGGTGCAGGGTGTCCACTTCTATGCTGACGCCGATGCCCAGCGGTCCGTCCCGGGGCTGATGCACGTGCAGTTCGGGCCGCACCACATCCGGGACGTGGAGTTCGTCGCCGCGTTCGACGTGGACGCCACGAAGGTCGGCACCGACCTGGCCGAGGCGATCACCGCCAGCGAGAACAACACGATCAAACTCTGTGACGTGCCCGCCCTGGGGGTGCCCGTGCAGCGGGGCCCCACGCTCGACGGGTTGGGCCGCTACTACCGGGAGACGATCACCGAGTCCGAGGCCGATCCGGTGGACGTGGCGGCGGCGCTGCGGGAGGCCCGGGCCGAGGTGCTGGTGTGCTACCTGCCCGTCGGCTCGGAGGAAGCGGCCCGGTTCTACGCCCAGGCCGCGCTGGACGCCGGTGTGGCGTTCGTGAACGCGCTGCCCGCGTTCATCGCCTCCGATGAGACCTGGGCGAAGAAGTTCACCGAGGCGGGCGTGCCGATCGTGGGCGACGACATCAAGTCCCAGGTGGGCGCCACCATCACCCACCGGGTGCTGGCGAAGCTGCTGGAGGACCGCGGGGTGATCCTGGACCGCACCTACCAGCTCAACGTGGGCGGCAACATGGACTTCAAGAACATGTTGGAGCGGGACCGGCTGGAGTCCAAGAAGATCTCCAAGACCCAGGCGGTCACCTCCAACGTGGAGGCCGAACTGGGTGAGCGGGACGTGCACATCGGTCCCTCGGACTACGTGCAGTGGCTCGATGACCGCAAGTGGGCCTACGTGCGCCTGGAGGGCCGGGCGTTCGGGGAGGTTCCGGTCAACCTGGAGTACAAGCTCGAGGTCTGGGACTCCCCCAACTCGGCCGGCATCATCATCGACGCGATCCGCGCGGCGAAGATCGCCCTGGACCGCGGCATCGGGGGGCCGATCACCTCGGCCTCGGCGTACTTCATGAAGTCCCCGCCGCAGCAGTACGACGACGAGACCGCCCGGGCGATGGTGGAGGCGTTCATCGCCGGCGATGCCGAGCGTTGAGCGGCGGCCGACGCGGCGCGCGCGGCCCGGGGAAGGGTGCACCTGACCGTGGCGGGAAATTCCGTGGCGAGGCGACCCCCTGCCTTCCTACGGTGATGCCCATGGCTATGTATCTGATGGTGCGTCGTGCCCGGCAGCGGACGCCGCGGCGCATGGGGGTGGCATCCGCTACGTCCTGACTGGGCCCGGCGGATCGTCGCCGAGTCCGGGGTCGGTGCCGGGGACCTGGTGTTCGACCTGGGCGCCGGCACCGGCGCGCTGACGCTGCCGCTGATCGAATCCGGCGCCGAGGTCGTCGCGATCGAACTGCACCCGGAGCGGGTCGAGGATCTGCGCATGCGGGTGGCGGGCCGGGCCACGGTGGTCCGCGGCGACCTGCGCGAGTTCTACGTCCCTGGGCGTCCGTTCCGGGTGGTGGCGAATCCGCCGTTCGCCCTGACCACCCACCTGGTGCGCACTCTGCTCACCGCTCGCGGTCTGCGTTCGGCGGACCTGGTGCTGCAGCGCGGCGCGGCCCGCGGGCTGAGCCGGCGTCCGCCGGTGCCGGCCCGCCCGGGGCGTCGCACCGGGCGGCAGGATGGGCCACGGCGGAACACGCAGTGGACGGTCGGGGTGGGACGGCACCTACCCCGTGGGGCGTTCGTGGTGCCGCCGTCGGTGGAGACGGCCGTGTTGCAGATCCGCCGCTGACGGCGGTTATCTCACGCGCCGGCGAAGCGGCTGATCGCGCGGGTCAACGTGGCGTCGTCCACCCCGTGCCACTCACCTGGCAGGATCTCCACCCGCGCGTGCGGCATCGCCGCCTCCAGCGCGTTGGCGTAGTCGTGCATCTCCGGTGCGGTGGCGCTCGAGGCCATGATCAACGTGGGCTGGGCGACCGAGGCGAACCGCCGTGCCGGCGTGCCGGGGAGGAAGGTCAGTTCGTGCAGCAGTGAAGGTGCGTCCCTCAGGGTGGCCTCCGACGGCGGGCCCAGTTCGGCCAGCACGTCCTCGGGTACACCGACCACGTCGGTCTGGAACCACCGGTGCAGCACCTCGGGTCCCTGCGCGAGTCGGCGCTCCCCCTCGGCCCGGAAGCGGTGGTCGGGATCGGGCTGGTCCAACAGCGGCGGCTCCAGCAGGGTCAACCGCTCGATCGGGGCGCCGGCTTCGGCGGCGATGAGGGCGAGCGTGGCGCCGGAGGAGAATCCGTAGACGGTGACCGGCCCGCCGGCCATCCCGATCACGGCGGTCAGGTCCTCGACCTCGCGCCGGACGTCATAGGCCTCGGCGGTACCGCTCTCCCCGGTGCCGCGGCGGTCATAGGTCCACACGGTGAAGTGTGCGGCCAGGGCTTGCGGCAGGGCCGGTTGCGGCGTCGTCGTCCGGGACACGCCCACGCAGTGGACCATGACCAGATCGGGCCCCGAGCCGGTGCGGCTCCAGGCGACCGGGGTCCCGTCGGCGGAGTCGACCGCGCCGTGGCTGGTCCGGCCGGACTGCTCGGTGGTGCTGGTCATGCCGAACTCCCTACTCGTGTGGGTGGGTTCCCCCGATGAGTAGCGCTATGTTTAACATAGTCGCCGCTGTGTTGTCCATGGTTCGCGGAGGGAAAGCATGCCGATCAAGCGCACCTACGCCGCCCACGGCGATGCCTGTGCCACCTCGCACGCGATGGAACTGCTCGGCGACCGGTGGACCTACCCCGTCCTGCGCGAACTCATGCTCGGCCCCAAGCGCTTCTTCGAGCTGCAGGCCGCCCTGCGAGGCATCACGCCCGCGGTTCTGACGGCCAGGCTCCGCGAACTGCAGCGCTACGGTCTGGTGAGGCGCGTGAGGCTGCCGGCACCGGCGAGCGCCGCCGGCTACGCCGTCACCGACTGGGCCGCCGAGTTACGCCCGGTCTTCGAGTCCCTGGGGCGATGGGCGCTGCGATCACCGGTGCGCGACATCACCGGGTGCGGGCTGACGCCCGATGCCATCGTCCAATCGATGCTGACGATGGCACCCCGGCGGCACATGGACCCGCCACTGGATATCGCGCTGCACCTCAGCGACACCCGCATCGGCGGCAACGCGCCGGTGTCCCGCTTTCGACTGCGGTGGGCACGTGACCTGTCCATCGAACGTGGCCCGGCCCGCAGCCCGCAGGCCATCGTGACCGGCGACTCCTCGACCTGGACCGCGGTGCTGTACCAGGACCTCGGCCTCGACGCCGTGGACATCGCCGGTGACATCGCAGCCGTGGAACGGCTGGTGGGCGCCTTCGATGGTGTCCTGGAGGCCGCCACCGAGCCGGTAGCGGCCTCCTGACGCCGGCTCATCCGGCCGGACTCGCGCGGCCGTAGTTGCCGATTGCTCCGGGCCGCGCGGGGCCGGGTCACAGCCGGGCGAGTTCGGCCTCCAGGTCGTCCAGGCCGAGGGCACCCAGGGACAGCGCCTTCATGTGCCAGGCCTTGAGGTCGAATTCCTCGCCGCGCTTGGCGTGGGCCGCCTCGGCCTCCTCCCGGCCGGCGAGCCAGGTGCGTTCACCGAGCTTGTAGCTGATCGCCTGGCCCGGCCAGCCCAGGTACCGCACGATCTCCGAGGCGATGAAGTCGGCCGGGCGTCCGGAGTGGGCGGCAAAGAACTGCTCGGCCAGTTCCGGGGTCCACGTCTGGCCCGGGGCGATCGGGGAGTCCTGCGGGATGGGCAACCGCAGGTGCATGCCCAGGTCGATGACCACCCGGATGGCGCGCATGATCTGGGCGTCCAGGTAGCCCATCCGGGTCTCGTCGTCGAAGTAGCCCAGTTCGTCCATGAGCCGCTCGGCGTACAGCGCCCAGCCTTCGGTGGTGCCGGAGGAGGAGCCCACCGACGTCTGGAACGTGGACAGGTCCGGGGCCACGTGCACCCACTGCGCCAACTGCAGATGGTGCCCGGGCACGCCCTCGTGGTACCAGGTGGACACCAGGTCGTACATCGGGAAGGTCTCCCGGCCCAGCGTGGGCAGCCAGGTGCGGCCGGGCCGGGCGAAGTCCATCGACGGGCGGGTGTAGTACGGGGCGGCCGCCGACCCGGCCGGGGCGATCATCGCCTCCACCTTCTTGATCGGGTCGGCGATATCGAAGTGCACCCCGTCGAGTTCGGCGATCGCCTCGTCCATCATCTCCTGCAGCCGGACGCGCACGTTCTCCACCCCGTGCACCACCGTGCCGTGCTCATCGAGGTGACGCATGCACTCCACCGGGGTGGACCCGGGCAGGATCCGCTCCGCCAGCGCCTTCATCTCCTCGTTGATCTGCCGGTACTCCGCCCACCCCCAGGCGTAGGCCTCCTCGGGGTCCACATCGGCGCCCATCACCCGGCGGGCACTGAGCCGGTAGCGCTCCTCCCCGACCGCATCGGGGGTGTCCTGGGCGGCCGGGGCATAGGTCTGGGTGAGGTAGGCGGCCAGCTGCTCGGCGGCGGCGGTCGCCCGGTCGGCCGCCCGGTCCAGCTCGCCGCGCAACCGCTCCGGACCGGCCGCGGTGAAGTCGTGGAACCAGCGGGTCTGCACCCACTGGTCGATCAGGTCGGCCAGCGCCCGGGCCTGCCGCGGGGCGGCGAACAGTCCGCGCGCCCGGCCCTCCTCCAGACTGGCCTGCCAGGAGGAGTACGCCTCGGGCACCTTCGCCATCCGGCGGGCGATGGTGGCCCAGTCCTCGTCGGTGCTGGCCGGCATCAGGGAGAACACCTGCCGCACCGCCTGCGGCGGCCCGAAGATGTTACGGATCTCGCGCAGGTCCTCCCCGGCCTCGTGGGACTCCACGATCACCCCGAGCCGGTCCCGCAGCAGCACCGCGCACCGCCGCTCGGTCTCATCCCACGTCCCGGGATCCATCCGGTCCAGCTCGGCCAGCGTGTCGGCGGCGAGTTGGGTGCGGGCGGCGAACCCGTCGGGGGAGAAGTCCGGCAACCGGTCGTCGTGCGGGGTCAGTCCCAGGCTGGTGTTGACGATCGGGTTCAACTCCGCCAGGCGGGCGACGTACCGGTCTGCCAGTGCGCGCGGTGTGGTCTGGGCGGGCTCGGTCGTGGATGCTGTCATGGCCCTATCGTTGCGTACCCGCGCCCGGGGGTGCGACCGCGCGGCGTCCGGCGCCATGGCGACCCCGCACTATCGTGGTGCCCCGTGGCGCGGCTCCAGGTGGTCCAGGACCTTCGGTCCCTGCTCGTCCATGCCGACTTCCGCAAGCTCTTCACCGTGCGCCTGGTGTCCCAGTGCGGGGACGGGATGTTCCAGGCGGGCCTGGCCACGTTGTTCTTCTTCAACCCGGCGAACCTCGCCACCGCCGGTGCGGTGGCGACGGCGTTCGCCGTGCTGCTGCTGCCGTTCACCGTGGTGGGCCCGTTCGTCGGGCCACTGTTGGACCGGTGGCGCCGGCGCCAGGTGCTGCTGGTGGGCAATGCGGTCCGGGTGGTGCTGGCCGGCGCGCTTGCGGTGCTGATGGCCACCATCGGGGTGGGCCCGGCGGTCTACGTCCTGGCGCTGGTCACGCTCGGGGTGAACCGGTTCCTGCTGGCGGCGTTGTCGGCCGGGATGCCGCACGTGGTGCCCCGGGACCAGTTACTGGTCGCCAACTCGCTGACCCCCACCCTCGGTGCGGTCTCCGCGGTGGTGGGAGCCGCCGTCGGCTTCGGGCTGGGCCTGGTGGTGGCCGACGGGCCGGCCCTGGATGCCGCGGCTCTCAGCGCGGCAGCGGTGTTCTTCGCGGCGGCGGCGCTGTTGGCGTTGCGGCTGGGCCGGGATCGGCTCGGTCCGGACCGGGCCCGGACCAGGTCCGGCGGCTGGTCCCAGGTCATCCAGGACATGCGCGCCACCGTGGCGGAGATGGTCGACGGCGCCCGGTACCTGATCGCGCGCGGCACCCCGGGTGCGGGGCTCGGGGTGATGGCCGGGCACCGGTTCCTGTACGGGCTCAACTTCATCGCGTTGATCCTCATCTCCCGCAACTTGCTGGTGGACCCGGCGAACGCCTCCGCGGGGCTGGCCACGTTCGGGGTGCTGGCCGGTATCTCCTTCGCCGGGAACGGGCTGGCGATCCTCCTCACCCCGGCCCTGCGCACCAGGATCAGCGCGAACCGGTGGGTGGTGGTGTGCCTGGGCGTGGGCGCGCTGAGCCAGGTGGTGCTGGCCGCCGCCCCGGTGTTCTGGGTGATCGCGGCGGCCGCGCTGCTGATGGGGTTCAGCGTGCAGGGCGCCAAGATCGCGGTGGACACCATCGTGCACCGCGACACCCACGACGACGCGCGCGGCCGGGCCTTCGCCCTGTACGACGTGCTGTACAACGCCGCGTTCGTCGGGGCGGCCGCCCTGGCCGCGGTGGTGCTCCCGGACACCGGGTACTCGCGGATCACCTTCGCCTGCCTGGGGCTGGTCTACCTGCTGCTCGCCGTCGTCTACCGGCGCGTGCCGGCCGAGCCCGCGCCGGCCAGCCTGGCGGATACCCGGTAGCCGCTGCGTCCTAGTCGCCGGCAGCCTCGGCCTGCTGCGCCCACCAGGCGCGCAGTTCCTCCTCGGCGCGCTCTGGGCCCAACGGTCCGTGCTCCATCCGCAGCGCCAGCAGGTGCTGATAGGCCCGGCCCACCATCGGACCCGGCTCGATCCCGAGGATCTGCATGATCTGGCGTCCGTCCAGGTCCGGGCGGATGGCCTTGAGCTCCTCCTCCTGCGCCAGTTCGGCGATGCGTGCTTCCAGGTCGTCATAGGCGGCGGCCAGCCGGGCGGCCTTGCGCTTGTTCCGGGTGGTGCAGTCCGCCCGGGTGAGCCGGTGCAACCGTTCGAGCTGGTCCCCGGCGTCGGTGACGTAGCGGCGCACGGCCGAGTCGGACCACTTCGCCTCCCCGTACCCGTGGAACCGCAGGTGCAGGAACACGAGTTTGCTCACCGCGGAGATCGTGGCCTTGTCGAACCGCAGCGCGCGCAACCGTTTGGTGGCCATCTTCGCCCCGACCACCTCATGGTGGTGGAAGCTCACCCCGCCGCCGGGTTCCATCCGGCGGGTGGCCGGTTTGCCGATGTCGTGCAACAGCGCCGCCAGCCGCAGGATCAGGTCCGGGCGGGGCACCGGGCCGTCCGGGCCGGTCTCCAGCGCGATCGCCTGGTCCAGCACGGTCAGGGAGTGCTCGTAGACGTCCTTGTGCCGGTGGTGCTCGTCGATGGTCATCTGCAGGGCGGGCAGTTCGGGCAGCACGACGTCGGCGATCCCGGTGTACACCATGAGTTCCAGGCCGCGCCGGGGGGCGTCGGACAGCATCAACTTGACCAGTTCACCCTGGATCCGTTCGGCGGAGACGATCCGCAGCCGGTCCGCCATCGCGGTGCTCGCGCGCATCACGTCCTCATCGACGTCGAACTGCAACTGGGCGGAGAACCTCGCGGCGCGCATCATCCGCAGCGGGTCGTCGTCGAACGACTGCTCCGGACCCACCGGTGTGCGCAGCAGCCCGGCCGCCAGGTCGCTGAGCCCGTCGAAGGGGTCCACGAACACCAGATCCGGCAGGCGTAGCGCCATCGCGTTGACGGTGAAGTCCCGTCTGGACAGGTCCCCGTCCAGGGTGTCCCCGAAGTCCACCGTCGGTTTGCGCGAGTCGGTGCTGTACTGCTCGCTGCGATACGTGGTCACCTCCACCACCGCATCGCCGCGCCGGGCGCCGATGGTGCCGAACTCCCGCCCCATGTCCCAGGTGGCCTCCCCCCATTCGGCCAGGATCCGTTCGGTCTGCTCGGGGCGTGCGGAGGTGGCGAAGTCCAGGTCCACCGAGGCCTTGCCCAGGAACGCGTCGCGCACCGGTCCGCCCACCAGCGCCAGTTCGTGGCCGGCGTCGGCGAACCGTTGCCCCAGGTCGATGGCCTGCGGGGCCAGGTCGGCGATAGTGGTCAGTGCGGTGCGGAGCAGTTCGGCGGGTGCCGGTGACGTGGGCATGGAGGAGTCCTGCGGATTGGCTGACACGAGGATCAAGCGTGCCACGAAGCGCGGCCGGAGTGGGTGGTGGGTGGCACGCTGGACCCATCCACTGCCCCCTTTCGCGGCACGGTCGTTACAGTACTGATATGTCCGCCACTGTTCCCACTCCCCGGTCCTGGGTCCCCAAGCCCGGCCCGGTGCGGCGGCGTGCCCCCGTGCGTCACCGGTTACCGGTGGTGGATGAGACCTCCGCCGGCGGGGTGGTCGTCGATGTCGTGAACGGCGCCGCGGTCACGGCGATCATCGCCCGCCGTAACCGTGCCGGCCGGTTGGAGTGGTGCCTGCCCAAGGGTCACCTGGAGGGCGATGAGACCGCCGCGGAGGCCGCGGTCCGGGAGATCGCGGAGGAGACCGGCATCCACGGGGAGGTGATCCTGCACCTGGACACGATCGACTACTGGTTCGCCGGCACCGACCGGCGGGTGCACAAGGTGGTTCACCATTACCTGCTGCGCGCCCTGGGTGGGGAGTTGACGATCGAGAACGATCCGGACTGTGAGGCCGAGGACGTCGCGTGGGTGCTCCTGGACGAAGTCGCCACCCGGCTGGTGTACCCGAACGAGCGCAGGATCGTGGCGACCGCCCGGGCCGTGCTCGCCGGGCGCTCGTGAGCACCGGCCCGCACCCGGCGCTGAGCATCTCGACCGTGTCGGTCCACCTGCGCGGCGTGGCCGCCGGAGTCCTCGCGGTGATGCTCTGGTGCGCCCTGATGCTCCTGGCACCGCCAGCGGTCGCCGCCCCTGCGGACGAACCCGAACCGGGCCGGGACGTGCCGGAGTTGCACGTGGAACTGACCGAGATCTCCCCGGCGGTGCTGCGCCCGGGGGAGGACCTGACGATCCGGGGCACAGTGCAGAACGTCTCCGCGGAGGTGGTCAGCAACGTCTCGGTGGAACTGATCATGCAGCGTCACGCGCTCTCGTCCAGGACGGCGGTACAGGCCTGGCACAGCGGCACGTCCTCCTCCCGGATCGGAACCGCCACGCCCGTGGTGGAGGATCTGGAGGAGGACCTGGAACCGGGAGCCTCGATCCCGTTCCGGCTCACCATGCCCTCCGGGCCCACGTTCGCGGAGAGTTCACCCTGGGGCCCCCGGGGGATCGAGGTGGAGGCCAGCGGCGTCAACGGCACCGGCTGGGCGCGCAGCCTGTTGCTGTGGTTCCCCGAGGAGTCCCCGCTGGCCGCGCCGGCCGAATTGAGCGTGCTGGTGCCCCTGACCGCGACCGTCACCGAGTGGCGCCAGGCGATCACCGACGACGTCCCGGTCGGTCAGGTGGCGGCCGGCCGGCTGCTACCGCTGATCCACGAGATGGACGACGACGTCGCCTGGGCGATCGACCCGGCGCTGCTGGAGGACCAGCCGGTGGTTCCCGCCTCCCCGGAGCAGTGGGAGGCCGCCGGCTCGACCACCAGTGGGCAGACCGACGGCGGCGATCCGCCGGCCGCACCCGGTCAGGACCCCGGCTCCACGCCGGATGTGGAGGGGGACGACGGGGCGGCCACCGAGCCTGAGGAGGATCGGAACGGGGGCACCGATCCGCCGCACGGCGGCTCGACGACGGACGACGGATCCGGCCGCGCTGATCCGGGAGCCGGGCTCGACGCAACGGCGCAGGACGGCGGATTGCACGAGGTGCTCGCCGAGCGGGCCGCGAGCCGGGACGTGGTGAGACTCGGCTACGCCGACGCGGACCTGGCTGCGATGGCCCATGCCGGGGACCTGTCCCTGTGGCGGCTGGGTGAGGAGCGCGGCGCCCGGCTGCTGGAGCAAGCCGGACTCGAACCGCTCGCGGGGGTGCACTGGCCCGCGGGCGCGGTGGACGGTGCGACGCTGGACGCCCTCGCCGGGGAGGGTGTGCAGACCGCGCTCATTCCCGAGCGCATCCTCGCGGACCAACCGGCGGCGCCGGGCACCGGGCCCGCGCTGGTGCGAACCCGGTCCGGACCGGTCGACGCGGTGGTCCCCGACGCGCGGGCCTCGATGCTGGTCGCCGGTGTCGATGCCGCCGGGGAGGACCTGGATCCGTTGCTCGGGCGGCAGTTGATGCTCGCCGACAGTGCGGCGGCGGTGCGGGAACGTCAGCACGGCCATCCGGGGTTCCTGCTGACCTTCCCCCGGGACGCCTCCGCCGACCACGTGACCGACAACCTCGCGGAGTTGACCGACGCACCGTGGCTGGAGACGGCGAACATGCGTAGCCTGCTCGGCCGCGGCCCGGGCACCGAACGGACCGTCGAGCGCGCCGTCGTCAGGGACACCGACCGCCTACCCGCACAGGCCATCGCCGACCTGGAGTCCCAGCACGCGGCGGTCCGCAACCTGTCCCAGGTCCTGGGCACCTCCCAGCCGCTACTCGATCAGGTGGAGCCGGCCGTGCTCACCAGCCTGAGCGCCGCTTGGTCGGGACACACCGGCAGCCGCGACGACCTGCTGAACCGTGTGGACGGACTGGTCGAGCAGGTCACCGGCTCGGTGCGGATCGAGACGGGCAGTAGTGTGCTGCTCATCAACCACAGCGGTGACCTGCCGGTGGCGGTCGCCAACGACCTACCGGTGGAGGCACGCGTCACCGTCGCCCTGCACCCGCAGGATCCCCGGTTGCGGGCCGGGGACCCGGTGGAGACCGTCCTGGACCCGCAGTCCATCACCACCGTGCGGGTACCGATCGAGGCGGTGGCCAACGGCAACGTGGATCTGACCGTGCACATCCTGGACGAACCGGGGGGAGACGATGTGGGCCGCAGCGCCTCCTTCATGGTTCGAGTGCGGGCCGACTGGGAGGATATCGGCACCGCCGTGGTGGCCGGGTTGCTCAGCGTAGGCTTCGTGATCGGCATGGTGCGCACTATCCGCTCTGGACGGCGCCGGTTCGCCCCCGGCGCACCGAACCACGCCGCACCCGATGGCAAGGTGCGCCGATGAGCGACGACGGTGAGGGCGAGGGCGATGAGTAGGCGCGGCGGGCTCGCGGGGTCGGCGGCGGTGATGTTCGCCGGCACCCTGACCTCCCGCGTGCTCGGCCTGGTGCGCTCGGCGTTGCTCATCGCGGCGATCTACACCCTGGGCGGGGCGGCCGACGCCTTCGCGGTCGCCAACAAGCTCCCGAACATCATCTACATGCTCCTCGCCGGCGGGGTGCTCAACGCCGTGCTGGTACCGCAGATCGTGCGCGCGATGCGCGCCGAGGACGGCGGGCAGGAGTACGTCAACCGGCTGCTCACCCTGGCCGGAACGCTGCTGGCGGCGGTCACCGTGCTGCTCACCCTGGCCGCCCCGGTGCTGGTGACCCTGTACGCCGCGGAGTTCCGCTCCGGGCCATGGGCCTCGGTGGCGGTGGCGTTCGCGATGTGGTGCCTGCCCCAGTTGTTCTTCTACGGCATGTACACCCTGCTGGGCCAGGTGCTGAACGCCCGGTCGGTGTTCGGTCCGTACATGTGGGCCCCGGCGGTCAACAACCTGTTCGCGATCATCGGGCTGATCGCCTACATCGTGGTGTTCGGGAGTTTCGACCCGGCGAACCCGGACCCGGCGTCCGCCTTCACCGGCGGCCGGGTGGCCCTGCTGGCGGGGTCGGCGACGCTCGGTGTGGCGGCCCAGGCGGGCGTGCTGGTGATTCCGCTGGTGCGGTCCGGATTCAAGTTCCGCTTCACCTGGGGCATCCGCGGTTCGGGCCTGGGCCGGGCCACCCGGGTGGCGTGGTGGGCCTTCCTGGCGCTCCTGGCCGGGCAGGTGGGCTACCTGGCGATCTCCAACCTCGCCGCGGCCGCCTCCACCGCCGCCGCGGAGGCCGGCACCTACGCCGCCGGCAACGCCGCCTGGGACAACGCGTTCCTGGTGTTCATGCTCCCGCAGTCGCTCATCACGGTGTCGTTGGTGACGGCGATCTTCACCCGGTTGTCCAGTAACGCGGCCGCCGGCCAGAGCCGGCAGGTGCGTGACGACCTGTCGATGGGCCTGCGCACCCTGGGGGTGTTCACCATGTTCGCCGCCGGCGCCCTTGCGGTGCTGGCCGTCCCGGTGGTGCAGGTGGTGCAGTTCGACGTCGCCACGTTCGAGGCGTACCGGGCCGTCGGTGCGGTGCTGGTGGCCCTGGCGACAGGGCTGCCGGC
Source organism: uncultured Ruaniaceae bacterium (assembly GCA_938004115.1). GTDB lineage: Bacteria > Actinomycetota > Actinomycetes > Actinomycetales > Beutenbergiaceae > CALKWS01. The sequence continues at coordinate 10,605 of CALKWS010000441.1, read as the reverse complement.
GATCGCGATCTGGACGATGACCCAGCGGGTGTACTTCGCCTACGAGGACACCAAGGCGCTGTTCTACTTCCAGATCCCGATGGCGCTGATCCAGATCCTCGGTTGTCTGCTGACCTACCTGCTGCTCCCGGTGCAGTGGTGGGTGGTGGGCTCGGCCGTCGCCAACGCCACCTCGCTGTTGTTCGGGGCGCTGATCTCCTTCCTCGCCCTCCGGCGGAAGTTGTACAGCCTCGATGGGGCACGCATCCTGCGCACCTACCTACGCCTGACGTTGGCGCTCATCCCCACGATCGCCGTCGGCTGGGGGCTACTGACCCTGTGGGGGATCCAGACGAACTTCGCGGGCGCTCTGGCCCGGGTACTCCTCATCGGCGGCCTGATGGGTGTGATCTACCTGATCTGCCTGCGCCGGCTGCGCGTGGGCGAGCTGGACATCCTGTTCGCGCGCATCGGGGCGATGGCCGAACCGCTCACCGCACGGCTCGCACCGTTCGCCGCTCGCATACCGGCACTGCCGCAAATGCGTACCATGTGGACCAAAGTCACCGGCACCGAACGTCACAGGAGGGCAACCGGAATGAACAGGCCCCCTGAGGGGACCCTCAACGTCGGTGATGTACTTGCCGGGCGGTACCTGCTCCAACACGAGGACCGCGTGAACGGCCGGTGGCTGGGTACCGACACCATCCTGGACAAGCAGGTCCACATCACCACCGTCGCCGGCCCCCGGCGGGAAGCAGCCCTGGACGCCGCCAGGCGCGCTGCGTTGATCGTCGACGATCGACTGATCCGCATCCTGCGGGTGGGCATCCACGAAGGCACCGGATTCATCGTCACCGAGGTGCTGCAGGGCCAGAGCCTCGCCGAACTGCTCGCTCCCGGGCGGCTGCACCCCGAGCAGGCACGCACCCTCATCGGTGAGGCCGCCGGGGCCCTGGAGGTGGCGAGGCGCCGTGGCGTGCACCATCTCCGGCTGGGCCCGGAGTCCCTGCACCGGACCCCGTCCGGGCACGTGGTCCTCACCGGTCTGGCGGTGGACGCGGCCGCGGCGGGGATCGGCATGGATAACGCCCGGGCGGCGGCCAGGAGCGACACCGTGGACCTGGTGGCGCTGTTGTACACCGCGCTGACCGGGATGTGGCCCGGACCGAAGGACCGGGACGGCGGGTTACCGGCGGCACCGCGTCACCAGCGCGCCCCGGTGCCGCCGGCCGAGGTGGCCGACGCCATCCCGGACGACCTCGACACCCTGTGCGCGGTGACCTTCGGGCCGCATCAGGACGGCCCGTACACCCCCGGTGAACTGGTCCGCGACCTGGCCCCGTGGACCGACCCCGGTAGCGGGCCGATCCATCACGACGCGGGCCCGCCACAGCCGCACGAGCAGGACGGTACGCACCACGGCGGCAGCCATCCGGCCCCGGGCGGCGGCCCGGCGGGCACCGCACAGTCGGCTCCGGGCCCGGCCGCACTCGGCGCAGCGGGCGCGATGGGGGCGGGAGCGGCCGCTGCCGGAAGCGCAGTGTCTGCGGCACCCGGGACACCGCCCCCGCCGGTCGACACCTCCCGGTGGGCGCCCCGACGCCCGCCGCGGGAGACCGTCCCACCCCGGTTCGAGGAGGTGGTCGCGCCGTCGGCGCAATCGGCCGCCGCCAACGTGCTGGACACCTACGTGGCGCGGCACGAACGGCCCACCTTCGACGGATCCATCCCCGGCACCCAGAGCGGCGGGGCAACTGCCGCCCGCCAGGGCGGCGAGCACGCCCATTCCCTGCCGCCCACCGCCGCCCCGCCACCGGGCACCGTCCCGGACCACGGCGACGTCGGGACGGCCGAGGTACACCACGCCGTGCCCCAGCCGGTCCCGGGCGGCCCGGGGGGCGCCGCCCAGATGGCCGGACGGGCCACGGCGGCGGGCGGCGCCGGGTCGGTCGGATTCGCCGGCTCGGCCGCTTCCGGTGCCGCCCAGGCGGGCTCGGCCGGTGCCGGTGCTGCCCACGCCGGTGCGGCCGCGGGCACCTCTGCGGGTGCGGGGCCGTCCCTGGCGGAACGGGCCGCCCAGGCCGCGCGCCGGGCCAGAAGCGCCGCACAGGAACTGACCAGCACCTGGCGCACCCCGCCGGAGGACGATGTGGACTCCCCGCCGGCGGCCGCTAGCCCGGCGACGCGGGCCGAGACAGCCGGCGATCCCGACGACGAGCAGTACCCCGAATTCGTTGCCCACCCCACGGTGCCCACAGGTATGGAACCCCCCGATGACGCCGACCACGATGAGGACCTCGCCTGGGAGGAGGAGGACGAGCCGGAGCGGTTCAACCCCACGCCCGTGGTCATCCTCAGCATGATCGCTGCCGTCGTCGTTGCCGGCGTACTCGCGCTGACCACGTTGAGCAACACCTCCTACGAACCCGAGACCACGCCGGCGCCCACCACCCCGGCGCCGGTCGAGGAGGAGACGGACGACGAGCAGGACGCCGCCGGCGAACCGGAGGAGGAACCCGAGGAGGAGGAGACCGAGGACGAGAACGACGGGCCCGACCCGGTGATCGACTCCGTCCGCTCCCTCGACGACAACCCCGATCTGGCCTACCTCGTCACCGACGGCAACCCGGACACCATCTGGCGGTCGCTGCGGTACAACGACCCCCGGTACGGCATGAAGGACGGCCTCGGCTTCGTCATCGAACTCGAGGAGCCAGCGATGGTCACGCAGGTCACACTGGACGTCCAAGGGGAGGGCGGGACCGTGCAGATCCGCGCCGACGCCGCCGACAACCCCGCCGAGGGACCGGTACTGGCTGAGGGGCCGATGGGCCCGGAGGTCACCTACGAACTGGCCGAACCGGTCGAGACCGACGAGATCGTGCTCTGGTTCCCGGAGTTGCCGGTGGCGGATTCGGACGGCCGCAACCGGATCGAGTTGGCACAGGTGAGTGTCCGCTGAGGCGGGGAACAATCCCGCGCACCGCCCGGTTACGGCTAACGAGACCCATTCACAGTAAGGAAGGCCATGACGCAGACCATCCATCAGGTCGTCATCATCGGATCCGGCCCGGCCGGCTACACCGCAGCGATCTACGCAGCCCGCGCCGGACTCGAACCGATCGTGTTCGCCGGTGCGCTGACCGCTGGGGGCGCGCTGATGAACACCACCGATGTGGAGAACTTCCCCGGCTTCCCCGACGGGGTCCTCGGCCCGGAGTTGATGGAGTCGATGCAGTCACAGGCCGAGCGCTTCGGGGCGCAGATCCGTTGGGAGGACGTCACCTCCGTGGACCTCGTCGGGCCGGTGAAGACGATCAGCACCGACGAGGAGACCCTGCACGCCCGCACGGTGATCCTGGCCACCGGCTCCGCCTACAAGGAACTCGGGCTGGAGGGGGAGAAGAAGTACTCCGGCCGGGGCGTGTCCTGGTGCGCCACGTGCGACGGGTTCTTCTTCAAGGACCAGGACATCCTGGTCGTCGGCGGCGGCGACTCCGCGATGGAGGAAGCGCTGTTCCTGACCCGGTTCGGTAAGACCGTCACGGTGGTGCACCGTCGCGATGAGTTGCGGGCCTCGAAGATCATGGCCGACCGGGCCCTGGCCTCGGACAAGATCTCCTTCGCCTGGAACAGCGAGGTCATCGCGATCCACGGGGAGGAGAAGGTCACCGGTGCCACCCTGCGGGACACCGTGACCGGCGAGACCCGGGAGGTGGAGGCCAGCGGCATCTTCGTGGCCATCGGCCACCTGCCCCGCACCGAACTCGTCCAGGGACAGGTGGAACTGAACGAGGAGGGCTACATCAACGTGGACCATCCCTCCACGCGCACCAACCTGGAGGGCGTCTTCGCCGCCGGAGACGTGGTGGACTTCCACTATCGCCAGGCCGTGACCGCCGCGGGTACCGGATGTGCCGCCGCGCTGGACGCCGAACGGTACCTGGCCGACCTGGAGGCCGCCGGTACGCCGGACCCGGGGGCGAGCCAGACGCCGGCTGCCGACCCGGTGGCCGTCGCGAACTGACCGGCCCCCCCGCCGGGCCGGCCCGGTGTCATGCCCACCGGCTGCTACTGGGCCAACCGGACGGTGCCGGCACGAGCCGAGCGCCCCAGGGACCGGTTGCCGTTGCACGATCCCGGTGTCCTGAGCCGGGTGGTCATTCAGGGCCGGGTGAGCGACGCAGAACGACCAAGAGGAGTGAGACGAATGAGTGCGATTACCGACGTGACCGATGAGACGTTCAAAGCCGAGGTGCTGGAGGCCGAGGGCCCGGTAGTGGTCGACTTCTGGGCCGAGTGGTGCGGACCGTGCGTGCAGTTCGCCCCGATCCTGGCCGAGGTCGCCGAGGAGCAACGGGACAAGATCAAAGTCACCAAACTGGACGTGGACAGCAACCAGGCCACCGCGGCCGCCTACGGCGTGGTGTCCATCCCCACGATCAACGTGTACGAGAATGGCGAACTGAAGAAGTCGATCGTCGGCGCGCGCCCCAAGCAGGCGTTCCTGTCCGAGTTGCAGGAATTCCTGCATTGAGCCGGCAGCGGTGGGGAGGACAGGTGAGCAGCACGCCAGGGCCTGAGCCGCTGACGTCCCGACCAACTGGCGCGGTACCGCCCGGGGCGCCTTCGCCGTCGGCCACCAGCCCTGCAGCCGCAGCACCCGCTCCGGCCTCGGGGACCCGGCTCGATCCGTGGCTGCACAGTTACGCCGAGCGCACCCGGGGTATGCGCGCCTCGGAGATCCGGGCGCTGTTCGCCGTCGCCAACCGGCCCGAGGTGGTCTCCCTGGCCGGCGGGATGCCGAACCTGGCCTCCCTGCCCCTGGAGCAGATCGCCGACCACACCCACCGGTTGCTGGCCGATCGCGGCGCCGAGGCGCTGCAGTACGGCTCGGGCCAGGGCGAGGAGAGTCTGCGCGAGCAGATCCTCGAGGTCATGGCCCTCGAAGGGGTCCGGGCGCACCCGGACGACGTGGTGGTCACCACCGGTTCCCAGCAGGCGCTGGACCTGGTCACCCGGGTGTTCGTGGACCCCGGTGACGTGGTGCTCGCCGAGGCACCGAGCTACGTCGGGGCACTCGGGGTGTTCCGGGCCTACCAGGCCGATGTGGTGCACGTGCCGATGGATGCCGACGGGCTGATCCCGCAGGCGTTGGAGGACACCCTGGCCCGGCTCCGCCAGGAGGGCCGCCGGGTGAAGATGCTGTACACCATCCCGAACTTCCACAACCCGGCCGGGGTGAGCCTGGCGCCGGAGCGTCGCCCGCAGATCCTCCAGATCGCTCAGCGCTACGGCGTGCTGGTACTGGAGGACAACCCGTACGGGCTGCTCGGTTTCGACGGTGAACCGGCCCCCGCGCTGCAGAGCCTGGACCCGGAGGCGGTGGTCTACCTCGGGTCGTTCTCCAAGACCTTCGCACCCGGGTACCGCGTCGGCTGGGCGGTCGCGCCCCACGCGGTGCGCGAGCGCCTGGTGCTGGCCAGCGAGTCGGCGATCCTGTGCCCGTCGATGATGAGCCAGCTCTCCATCGCCACCTACCTGGCCGGCAACGACTGGCAGGGCCAGATCAAGTCGTTCCGGGAGGTCTACCGGACCCGCCGGGACGCCACCCTGGACGCACTGGGCGAGTACCTGCCCGGCGCCTCCTGGACGGTCCCGGCCGGCGGGTTCTACACCTGGGTGGAACTGCCCGAGGGGCTGGACGCCCAGGCGATGCTCCCCCGGGCGGTGAGCGCGCTGGTGGCCTACGTCCCCGGCACCGCGTTCTACGCCGACGGCCAGGGCAGCCGGCACCTGCGGCTGTCCTACTGCTACCCGCCCCCCGAACGCATCACCGAGGGCGTGCGTCGGCTGGCCGGTGTCATCAACCAGGAGACCGACCTGGTGCGGATGTTCGGAACGGACGGCGGCTCGAGCCACCGCCAGGTGCCCGGGCAGCACGCACCGGGCCCGAACCAGGCCTGACACGATCCCTCGCCCCTTCTGACCCGCGAAAGGCAGCGATGAGCCACACCGCGACCGCGACCGAACTCGACGTGTTGATCCTGGCCGGTGGCTTGTCCCATGAGCGTGAGGTATCACTACGCTCCGGGCGCCGCGTGGCCGAGGTCCTCCGAAGTGCCGGCCATGACGTGCACATCCACGACGTGGACAGCGATCTGCTGGCCGGACTACGCCGGGCGCGCCCGGATGTGGTGTGGCCGTTGCTGCACGGCTCGACGGGCGAGGACGGCTCGATCCGCGACCTGCTGGAACTGGTGGGGGTCCCCTACGTCGGCACCCCGGCCGCCGGATCCCGGATCGCCTGGAACAAGCCGGTGGCCAAGACGTTGATGCAGCGCGCGGGCGCCGCCACGCCAGAATTCGTCACCTTGCCGCAGAGCCTGTTCCGCGAGGCCGGTACCCACACGGTGCTCGATGCGGTGCTGGACCGCCTCGAACTGCCCCTGGTGGTCAAGCCGGCCCAGGGCGGCTCGGCCCTCGGCGTGAGTCTGGTGACCCGACCGGAGGACCTGGCGCAGGCGATGGTCTCCTGCTTCTCCTACGGGGACATCGCCCTGATCGAGCGGGCTGTCCACGGGGCGGAGGTCGCCGTGTCGGTGGTGGACGTCGGCGCGGGTCCCCGGGCGCTTCCCGGTGTGGAGATCGTCACCGACGGTCCCTACGACTATGACGCCAGGTACAACCCCGGCCGCACCGAGTACTTCGTGCCCACCCGGCTGCAGCCGGCCGCCTCCGAGGCGGCCGCCGAACTCGCGATGCTGGCCCACCGCGAACTGGGACTGCGGCACCTCTCCCGTACCGACATGATCATCGACGACGACGGCACGCCCTGGTTCCTCGAGGTCAACGTGGCGCCGGGGATGACCGAGACGTCGTTGTTCCCCCAGGCCGCGCACGCCGACGAGGAGCCGGTGGCGCAGTTGTACGCCTCGATCGCCCGGCAGGGAGCCGAGGCCTCCCGGGCCCTGCGCGCCATATAGCGCGGCGGCTGCGGACCGGCTGCCCCGCGGGCCCCGGTCTACCGCGCGCCGTCGCCGTCGGGGGTCTCGGGGACCTTGAACAGTCCCGGGTCCTGCGGGGACAGGAGTTCCAGGATCCGGTTCAGGTCCTGCACCGAGGCGAACTCGATATTGATCCGTCCCTTGCGCTGCCCGAGGGAGACCTTGACCTTGGTGTCGAACTGGTCCGACAGCCTGGTGCCGAGCTGATCGAGGGCGGCGCTGTGCGCACCTGCGCGGGGACGGCGGCGCATCTCGGGTTGGGCGGCGTCCTCGCCCAGGGCGATCAACTCCTCCGTGGCGCGGACGCTCAGCCCCTCGGCGACGATGCGCTGCGCCATCCGTTCCATGGCGGCACCGTCGGGCAGACCGAGGAGGGCCCGGGCATGACCGGCGGACAGCACCCCGGCGGCGACGCGGCGCTGTACCAGCGGCGGGAGCTTCAGCAGTCGCAGGGTGTTCGTGATCTGCGGGCGGGAGCGAGCGATCCGGGCGGCGAGTTCGTCGTGGGTGCAGTCGAAGTCGTCGAGGAGCTGCTGGTACGCCGCCGCTTCCTCCAGCGGGTTCAACTGCGCGCGGTGCAGGTTCTCCAGCAGGGCGTCGCGCAACATGTCATCGGCATCGGTGTCGCGGATGATCGCAGGCACCGTCCCCGCGCCGGCGTGCTGACTGGCCCGCCACCGGCGTTCCCCCATGATCAACTCGTACCGGGGCTCTCCATCGGCGTCGGTGCCGTTCGGTCGTACAACGACAGGCTGTAGTACACCCACTTCTCGGATCGAGGCTGCCAGTTCATCGAGTTCGTCGTCGTCGAACACCTGACGCGGTTGGCGGGGATTGGGACTGATCGAGGCCAGCGGGAGCTCGGCGAACCGCGCCCCCGGCACCGGCGCGAGATCGTCGGTATCGGTTGGTGCACCGTTGCCCGAGGCGGCATCGCTGCGCTGCCGGGCGCCGGTTCCGTCGTCCTCGTTCGCAGCCGGCCTCACCCGTGTGGCCACGGGTCGCCCCAGTCCCCCGGTGGCGGCGTCGGATGGGGGGCCTTCCGTGGAGTCGACCGTCGGCGCGCCGTCCTGGGTCGTGGCGGATGAGTCGGGGAAGAACACATCGACCGGACGGCTCGTGGCACCGGTCGGCGGTCCAGAGGGGATGAGGGCCCCGAGGCCACGGCCCAGTGCGCGTCGACGCTCACTCATGGGTGACTCCTTCACTATGGCTACTTCTGTGGGATGAGGTGGCTACCGGAACCGAAGGCCCGCTCGCGGAAGTATCCGCTCCACGATGGGCGATCTCCCGGGCGGCTTCGCGGTACGCCAATGCGCCGGAGGAGTTGCCGTCGTAGGTGATCACCGTCTGCTCGTAACTGGGCGCCTCGGAGATTCGTACCGATCGTGGGATAGCGGTTCGCAGCGTCTGGTCCGGGAAGTGTTCCCGGACCTCCTCGGCCACCTGCTGGGCGAGGTTGGTCCGCCCGTCGAACATGGTGAGCAGGATCGTCGAGACGTGGAGATCCGGATTCAGGTGCCCTCGGATCAGGTTGATGTTGTTCAGCAACTGACCCAGGCCCTCCAATGCGTAGTACTCGCACTGGATGGGGATGAGGACCTCGGCCGCGGTGACGAACGCGTTGACCGTGAGCAGTCCCAGGCTCGGCGGACAGTCCACGAATACGTAATCGATGCGGGGTAGGCCCTGCGCTTCGCGGTGGCGCAAGTAGGTGTGCAGAGCGTTCCGGAGCCGGTTCTCCCGGGCGACCAGGGAGACGAGTTCGATCTCGGCACCGGAGAGGTCGATCGTGGCCGGCACGCAGAACAGTCCCGGGATGTCAGCGGATTCCTGAACCACCTCGTGCATGGGTACGTCGTTGATGAGGACGTCATACGTCGAGGCGACGCCGCTGTGATGCTGCACGCCTAACGCGGTGGACGCGTTCCCCTGCGGGTCATTGTCGATGACGAGAACCCTGAGCCCCGCCATCGCCATCGCGGCAGCGAGGTTCACGGTCGTCGTCGTCTTGCCGACGCCGCCTTTCTGGTTCGCGACCGTGAAGATTCGTGTTTCACGTGGAACAGGGAACGTCTGCCCGGCCAAGGCCGCCCTCCTGCGGGCGTTGTTCGCCAACTCGGCAGCCAGCGGCGTCGACTCATCCATCAGCGGAATCGCATCCAGTGCCGCCAGGCGATGCGCCTCGTCCCGGCTCAGCGGGACGCCGTTCGGGCCCAGATCGGTGCGGCCGTCCGGGTCGGACCCCTCATTCGAAGGTTCCTTGGTGCCGCGTCCGTTGTGCTCGGTCATCGCCCTCCTCACGCGTGGAGATCTGACTCCAGCCTAGACGGCGCCTCCGCGCTCCTTGACCATTGGCGCGGCTGTTTCACGTGAAACGTGCCTCATTGCCCCCGTGGGCGCGACCTGCGCACTCGTGTCCCGCCGGAGCGCCGGAGCACCGGAGCGCGCCGAAGCGCTATCAAGGTTTCACGTGAAACGGTGATCGCGCTCGTCCGGAACCGGAACGGACCGGCGCCTGCGCACGTTTCACGTGAAACCAGCCATCGGGCGTAGGGGCTCCGCTTGACAGACTGGCCGGCTGTGCTGGACTGCGCGTGTGCACCATTCCATGGGTGCACCGACTGCCGGCTGTGCCGGACGTCCTGGAGCCACCTGTTTCACGTGAAACATCAACACGGCCCGGCCGCTCCACCATGGGGCTCCTCCGTCGCGCTCCATCGTTCGGCACAGCCCCTTCGCCTCGCGCCCGCCGCGATGCCCGTGTCACGCACTCGATACCTCGCGCACACCTCACCTAGCACCACCGCCGCCACGCCAGATCGCCGCCACGCCCCACCGCCGCCCAATGCACGTCCAAACGTGCACTTATGCAGCGGTCGTCGACCGCGCGGAGCCGCGGAGCGAGTCGGCGTTCCAGTCGCGTGCCTGAGAGCAGCAGCGTTTCACGTGAAACACCCGGCCTTCGATTGGTCAACCCTGATCTTCAATGGCCGCAACGCAGCGATCGTCATCCACCAAGCACGCGGCCAGATAGACGGCTCCCGATGCGGCCGCGGGCGCGGGGGCCGCCACCTGCACGCGCGCGGCTAGATAGCTTGAGACCCCAACTACTTGAAGGGTCCAGCAGGGCTAGGTATCGCCGTAACCCGCTCTCCTCCCGTGCAGACGCTGCGAGCGGGCACACCGACGCCGGGAGAGCCACCGCGGCTCTCGTCCATTACAGCCGACAGGAATCCCTACTCAGGGCCGGGACACGTCGTCGGCACTCTTAGGTTCGCTACCTGCCTAGGTTTCACGTGAAACATTGAGAGGGCCGACTCTTCCGACTGAGCCCTGCCTGGCCGTTGACTCGATCCGACGAGAGGACGAGGTCCTGCCCACGGCATCGACGTGACCGCGCCGACACCACGAGAAACCCTACGCGCCCGCCTCCCGACCTGGCCGGGACGCACACCGTTTCACGTGAAACACGCGGCGACAACCATCGCGACCGCCTGCGGATGAAACACAACCGTGTTATTCGAAGGGTGTCGTACGACCCTCCCCACCAAACCCGACCGGGCAAACAGCCTTGGTCGAATGCGCCTCGGGCTAGCGCGTGCGGCTGACGACC
>CALKWS010000440.1 GCA_938004115.1 uncultured Ruaniaceae bacterium | reverse complement strand
CGCCTCCCGGTACCGTTCCAGATCGCGTTGCTGCGGGGTGGTCGGTACGTACATCGGGCGGTGCTTGTACGCCAGGCGCAGGTTCAGCCACACCACCCCGCCCATCAGCAGGAACCCTGCCACGAACAGCCCGGCGCGGGTGGTCCACTGGGTCAGCAGGACCTCGGAGTAGCCGACCTGGTCGAACCACAACCACTCGGTCCAGAACCGGGACAGCACCAGGAAGCCGATGATGACGGCGACCAGGACGCCGATCGTGGGCAGGAGCGGGCCACGACGCCCACGCGACGGTCGCGGCGAGGAAGCGGCCGGGCGGGAGGAAGCAAAGGACACGAGCTCAACCTCAAGACGGTGACGATCAGGTGGGCAGTCGGACCGAGCACACAACACGGTGTTTCGGCGTCGGGTCCAGTTTCCCATACATTCCCAGTGCTGGAACGATGGGTCCCGTGAGTGACGACAACCGCACCCAAGCACTTGCCGCTGCCGTGACCGAGCTGGAGCGCCACGCCGCGAGCGGCGGCTGGGACGCCCCGGTGGGCGTCTATGCCTTGGTCCGCACCCGCAGCGCCCTGGAGGCCAACCCCGGGGTGGCCGCGGAGTTGGGACCGGACGTGGTGGCGGCGGCCGAGGCGGACCCCGATCACCTGACGTCGGTGGAGCAGGACGGCCTGCCCGAGGCGGCCAACCTCGAGGAACTCCTGGCGCAACTGGCGTGGCCGCAGACCGTGGACGGCGCGGCGATCGTCGTGGAGCGGATCGTGGTGCCCCCGGAGGCCGAACAGGACCTGCCCGAGGACCCCGACCGTGCCGTGGACTACCTGATGGCCCACCCGGCGCGGCAGGACGTGCGGGTGGCGGCCGGGGTGCTGCGCTCCGGGGAGTCCTGGTGTGCGCTGCGGTCCCGGGCCAACGACTCCGACGACGCGGTGGCCGGCGCGCCCGAGGCGGTGCCCGGGCTGGTGCACGCCCTGCGGGCCACGTTCGACTGACCCGCGCTGTTCACCTGACCGGCGGTCAGTCGATCGTCCCGTCCGGGCCGGGACACTCGGGCAGGTCCTCGGTGGCGCCGTCGGCGATGGCCTCCACCGCGGCACGTGCCTGGGAGAGGTGGTCCACGGCGATGACCTCGAGCCCGTCGGGGATGTTGCCGACCACCTCCGGGCAGTTGGCCACCGGGGTGAGGAAGTACTCCGCGCCGTCCTCGACCGCGCCGATCATCTTCAGATCCACCCCGCCGATCGGGCCCACCCGCCCGTCCAGGCTGATGGTGCCGGTGCCGGCGATGCTGCTGCCGCCGGTGAGGTTCCCCGGGGTGAGCACGTCGATGATGCCCAGTGCGAACATCACCCCGGCGCTGGGCCCGCCGACGTTGTCGATCGCGATCTCCACCTCGATCGGCATATCGAAGTCGGCCTGCAGGAAGATGCCCAACTGGGTGTTGCCCAGCCCGTCGTCGGTGGTCACGATCGGCAGCCCCTCCAGTTCGCCGTCGCGCTCCACCACGAGCGTGACCTCCTGACCGGCGTCGGTGTCCCGCAGCACGCCGGCCAGATCGGCGTAGGTGTCCACCTCCACCATCGGCGGGGCCTGGCCTCCCTCGGCGGCGCCGTTGATGGCCACGATCAGGTCACCCTCCTGGACCACGCCCTCGGCACCGGTCCCCGGGGCCGCGTCGACGATGTGCATCACCGCCGGGACCTCGTAACCCAGTTCGGTCAGGGCCGCCACGGTCGCGTGTTCCTGGGAGGTGATCATCTGCTGGGCGGACAACTCGTCGCGCTCCTCGCGGGTGAGCGAGGGGTCGAAGGCGGCCTCCACCGGCTGGACCACCTGTTCGGGGTCCCAGTACGCCAGGATGACGTTCCCGGCACGCACCGGGTACCCGGGCCCGCCCGCGGTGACCACGGTGGTCAGCCGCAACTCCCCCGCCGCCGGATAGGACTGTCCGCCCTCGATGGAGATCAGCCGGAACCCGTCGTCCGCGCCCGCCTGCCCGCCGCCCGGGCCCGTGTCGTCGTCGGCGCCGTTGCCCGGTGCGGCCTCGGACTGCGCGTCCCCGGCTGCGTCGGCATCCTGGTCCCCGATCTCCTCCGGTGCGTGCCCCGCGAGGGTGTTGAACGTGGG
>CALKWS010000439.1 GCA_938004115.1 uncultured Ruaniaceae bacterium | reverse complement strand
AGCGCACTGAGGATCGCCACCAGGTCCACCACTTCCTGCAGCAGCGCCCCGACCACGGCCGGCAGGTACCCGAACGCCGCGACGAGCATCAAGCCGACGGAGATGATGATGCCGATCCAGATCGATTGCAGCGCTATGTTCACCGTGCGCCGCCCCACCTCCACCACATCGGCCGTCCGGCCCACGTCGTCGGAGGTGATCACCGCCGAGGCGGACTCACTGGCTGCGGTCGCTCCGCCGGCGGCCATCGCGATGCCGACGTCGGCCGCGGCGAGCACCGGGGCGTCGTTGATACCGTCGCCCACCATCAGCACCGGGCGGGGTCGCATGGTGCGAACGAGGTCCACCTTGGTCTGCGGGGTGGCCTCGGCGTGGACCTGCTCGATACCGGCCTGGGCGGCGATCGACTCGGCGGTGGATCGCACATCGCCGGTGATCATCGCCACCGACGCCACGCCCTGCTCGCGCAACCGCTGCACGGTGGTGGCGGCGTTGTGCCGCAGCGGGTCGGACAGCACGATCGTCCCGGCGAGCTCATCATCGGCGGAGACGTAGACCGCGGTCTGCCCGGGCTCCAGGTCCACGCGCCGGCCGTCGCCGGTGCGTTCGGCGATGAAGGCCGGTTTGCCCACCCGCACCTCGGTGCCGTCGGCCAGGTGCGCGCGCACCCCGTTAGTGGCGACCTCCTGCGCACCGGTGACCTCCGGCAGGTCGAGTCGCTCCTCGCGGGCGCGGCGCACGATCGGATCGGCGAAGACGTGCACCGAGTACTGTTCGGCGGCCGCGGCCAGGCGCAACGTCTCGGCTGCCGACCTGGCGGCCGGTTGGATGTCCACCACCGTGGGCCGGCCCTGGGTGAGGGTCCCGGTCTTGTCCAGCGCGGCCGACCGCACCCGGGCCAGCGTCTCCAGCGCCCCGGCTTCCTTGACGATCACGTTCAGCCGTGCCGCCGAACTCATCCCGCCCATGAAGGCCACCGGAGCCGCGATGAGCAACGGGCACGGCGTGGCCACCACGAGCACCTCGGCGAACCGGGTCGGGTCCCCGCTGAGGTACCAGGCCACGCCCGCGATGGTGAGCGACACGATCGTGAACGGCACCGCGTACCGGTCGGCAAGGCGCACCATCGGGGCCCGGGACTCCACCGCCTCCGACACCAGGCGCACGATCGAGGCGTAGTGGGAGTCCGCGGCCACCTTGTCGGCGCGCAACGTGAACGTCTCGGTGCTGTTCACCGTCCCGGAGAGCACCTCGTCACCCTCATGGTGGGTGACCGGGATCGGTTCACCGGTCACCGAGGACTCATCGATCACCGCGCGGGCGGACATCACGGTCCCGTCCACCGGGAGCACCTCGGAGGAGCGCACCACGAGCAGGTCACCCACCGCCACCTCCTCCACCGGGATGCGCACCACCTCGGAGGTGCGCGGGTCGATCCGGTGGGCGAACGACGGCGCCCGGTCCAGCAGCGTGTCCAACTCGCCGGTGGCCCGATGGGCGGCGTAGTCCTCCAGCGCCTCCCCGCCGGTGAGCATCAGCGCCACGATCAGTCCGGCGATGTACTCCCCCACCAGGAGCGTGGCGATCATCGCCACTACCGCGAGGATGTCCAGTCCCCAGTGCCCGGCCATCAGGTCCCGGACCATGTCCCGCGCGGTGAGGAGGATGACCACGCCGATCACCACCACCGCCAGCACGACCACTGCGGTGGTCTGCCCCAGGGCGGTGAGTAGCAGCGCGACGGCGAGCGCCGCGAGGGCTCCCAGGGCCAGCGGTTGGCTCCGGAGGAACCGGATGACCTTCATCCCGCCACCGTATCCCTCGGCGCGTGTCTGCGCGGGCCTGCAGGGGTCAGGAAGCCGGGGCGGGAGCCGGCCAGGGCAACTGTGCCTGCACCACGTACGCCTCGCCGTCGGGCCC
>CALKWS010000438.1 GCA_938004115.1 uncultured Ruaniaceae bacterium | reverse complement strand
CGCGGGAGTCCGTCAGGCGAGGCGGTCCACGAGCAGGCCGGCGAACGCCTCCAGGGCGCGCCTGGCCGTCGTCTCCGGCAGTGGTTCCAGGGCGGCCACCGCCTCATCGGCCCAGCGCCGGGCCTGGGCGCGCACGTCCTCGACCACCGGGTGCTCCCGGAGCCGTGCCACCACCTCGGCCAGGGCATCGTCATCGGACAGGTCCCGCTCCAGGGCCTGCAGGATCGCGCGGCCCTCGGGGTCCAGTTCCTCACCCCGCGCTCGCAGCAGCAGCACCGGCATCGTCGCCACCCCCTCCCGCAGATCGGTGCCCGGGGTCTTGCCGGTCGTGGCGGCGTCCGCGGACAGGTCGATCACGTCGTCGGCAAGCTGGAACGCCACGCCGACCTTCTCCCCGTAGGTGACCGCGGCCTGCTGCACCTGCTCGCTGGCCCCGGAGAAGTAGGTGCCGTACCGTGCGGCGGCGGAGATGAGCGAGCCGGTCTTGTCCGACAGCACCTGCAGGTAGTGCTCGATCTCGTCCTGCCCGTCGCGGGGGCCCAGGGTCTCGTGCATCTGGCCGAGCACCAGGCGTTCGAACGCGTCGGCCTGGATCCGCACGGCCCACGGGCCCAGATCGGCCACCAACTGGGACGCGCGGGCGAAGAGCAGGTCGCCGGTGAGGATCGCCATCTGGTTGCCCCACACCTCGTGGGCGCTGGGGGCGCCGCGGCGCAGGGGCGCCGAGTCCATCACGTCGTCGTGGTACAGCGTGGCCAGGTGGGTCACCTCGGTGGCCAGCGCCGCCTGCCGCACCCGGTCATCGATCCCGTCGGCGCCCAGCATCGCGGTCAGGAACACCAGGGCCGGACGCAACCGTTTGCCGCCGGCCGCGATCAGATGCTCGGCCGCCTGCTGGATCAACGGCTCACCGTCCCGGGCGATCCGTGCCAGGCGGTCCTCGATCGCCCGCAGCTCGACGCCCATGGTGGCGTCCAGGTGCGGATCGCCCAGCGGTATCGGTGAGGTGGTCACAGCAGGAACATAGCGGCGCTGTCCAACAGGTCCAACACCGGTGCGGGCAGCACACCCAGGTACACGGTGCCGATCACGGCGACCGCGACCGCCACCACGGTCATCCCCTCGCTGCGCACCACCACGGTGCTACCGCGGCCGGCCACATCGGTGCGGGGTTCGGTGAAGAACATCGCCACGATCAGCCGGATGTAGAAGTACGCCGCCGCCGCGCTGGCGAGCACCGCGATCACCACCAGCGGCCACGCACCGCCCTGCACCGCGGCGGCGAACACGGTGAACTTCCCGATGAACCCACCGGTGAGCGGGATACCGGCCAGGGACAGCAGGAACAGCGCCATCGAGCCGGCAAGCCACGGGTTGGTGCGGCCCAGACCGGCCCACTGCGACAGGGACAGTGCCTCACCGGTCACGTTGCCGTCCGCATCACGTTCGCGCACCAGGGTGACCAGGGCGAACGCCCCGACGGTGGCCAGGCCGTAGGCCAGCAGGTAGAACAGCATCGAACCGATCGCGGTGGCCTCCAGCGCGATGATGCCCAGCAGCAGGAAGCCGGCGTGGGCCACCGAGGAGAACGCGAGCATGCGCTTCACGTCGTCCTGCACGATCGCCAGCACGGTGCCGACGATCATCGTGAGGATCGCGATGACCCACATCATCGGGGCGAAGTCCCACGCCAGGCCCGGGGCGACGACGTAGACCACGCGCATCATGATCATGATCGCCGCGATCTTCGTGCCTGCGGCCATGAAGCCGGTGATCGGGGTGGGCGCGCCCTGGTAGACGTCGGGCACCCAGTTGTGGAACGGCACGGCGCCGATCTTGAACAGCAGGCCCACCAGCAGCAGCGCCATGCCGGCGAGCAGCAGACCGTCCAGTCCGGCGGTGGCCGGGACCGCGGCGGCCAACTCGTCCAGGCGCAGGGTGCCGGAGTAGCCGTACAGCAGCGCGATGCCCATCAGCACGAACCCGGTGGCGAAGGCGCCGAGCAGGAAGTACTTCAGCGCCGCTTCCTGGGACAGCAGCCGACGACGACGGGCCAGGCCGCTGAGCAGGTACAGCGGCAGGGACAGCACTTCCAGGGCGATGAACAGGGTCAGCAGCGTCCCGGACGTGGGGAACACGAGCATGCCGACGATGGCGAACAGGGTGAGCGGGAAGACCTCGGTCTGCACCAGGCCCTTCTCCCGGGTCATCGCCTCGTACCGGGTGCCCGGGGAGGCCGCCGCACGGGCGGCGAAGGCCTCTTCTCCCCCGGCCTTGTCAGCGATCACCAGCACGCCCACGAGAGAGCACAGCAGGATCACCATCTGGGTCGCCAGTGCCGGAAGGTCCTCGATGACGGCCCCGCCCACCAGTTCGCTGGCACCGGACTCCTGGACCACGCTCCAGCGCCACCCCACCGCGACCAGTGAGGCGCCGAGGGCGCCGATCGCCAGCACGGTCTGCACCCCGCGGCGGGCCCGCAGCGGCAGGAACGCCTCCAGCAGCACGCCGAGCACCGCGGCGCCGAACACGATCAGGACCGGGGTGAGTGCACCCCACTGCACAACCGGCGGAACGAAGGTGTTCATCAGGCGCTCCCGAGAATCGCAGCGAATGAGTCAGCGACACTGGACAGCAGGTCCAGCACCGGGGCGGGGTACACGCCCAGGAAGACGATGGCCAGGCCCACCGGCACCAGCAGCGCCTTCTCCCGGACCACCAGGTCGGGCAGCGCCGCGCGCAACGGCAGGCCCTCCGCGCGCGTGAGGACTTGGCTCTGCCCGGGCACCGGTCCGGTGAACACCCGCTGGTAGGTCATCAAGATGTACAGCGCGGAGAGGACCACGCCGATGACGGCCGCCACACCCCAGGCCGGGTGTGCCTCGTAACTACCGATGAGCACCAGGTACTCCGGCACGAATCCGCTCAGGCCGGGCAGCGCCAAGGCGCTCAGGCCGGCGAACAGGAACGTCCCGGCCAGCACCGGGGTGACCCGTTGCATCCCGGAGTAGGAGCGCATGTCCGCGCTGTGACCCCGTTGGATGAGGAACCCGGCGATCAAGAACAGTGCGGCGGTGGTCACCCCGTGGGCCAACATGTAGATCATCGATCCGACCATGGCGGTCTGGGTGCCGGCGAAGATGCCCAGCACGATGAACCCGAAGTGGGACACCGAGGTGAAGGCGATCATCCGCATCAGGTCGTTCTGGGCCACGGCCAGCAGGGCACCGTAGATGATCGAGATCACCGCTAGCACCATGATCACCGGTGCGGCCTGCGCGGCCTGAGTGGGGAACAGCGGCAGCAGGATGGAGATCATCGCGAAGGTGCCCACCTTGTCCAGCACCCCCACGAGCAGCGTGGAGGTGCCCGGGGTGGCCTCGGCGGCGGCATCGGGCAGCCAGGTGTGCACCGGCACCATGGGTGCCTTCACGGCGAAGGCGATGAAGAACGACAGGAACACCCACATACCCATCGTGGGGTTGTCGGCGAAGACGTCGGTGAGGTTGTCGATCCGCATCCCCTGGGGCTGGCCCCATGTCTGGGTGAACACCACGATCAATCCGGCGAGCATGATCAGCCCACCGGCCAGTGAGTAGATGAGGAACTTGATCGCGGCCGCACGCCGGTTCGGCCCGCCGAAGATCCCGATGAGGAAGTACACCGGGAAGAGCATCGCTTCGAAGGCCAGGTAGAACAGGAACAGGTCCCGGGCGGAGAACACCAGCACCATCAATGCCAGGAGCACCAGCACGAGGGCTACGAACCCGGCCTGCCGGCTCTCCAGGGCGCGGGGATCGTCCGGTGCGCTCTCCGGGGCGCGGACCTCGTTCCAGGCTGCCAGCAGCACGATCGGCACCAGCAGCGCGGCCAGCAGCACCAGCAGCAGGCTCATGCCGTTGACGCCGAGCACGTAACTGATGCCCAGGTCCGGGATCCAGGAGGCGCTGTAGGCGTACTGCACCTGATCGCTGGCCCCCATGTCGAACCCGGCGGCCAGCAACGCGCCGGCGGCCAGCACCAGCAGGCTCACCACCAGTCCGATCGGGCGGGCGAAGCGCCGCAGCGGCTTGAGCAGCCACACCAGTGCCCCGGCCAGCGCCGGCACGGCGATCATCGCCGTCAGCCA
This sequence comes from uncultured Ruaniaceae bacterium, assembly GCA_938004115.1. Taxonomy (GTDB): domain Bacteria; phylum Actinomycetota; class Actinomycetes; order Actinomycetales; family Beutenbergiaceae; genus CALKWS01. The sequence continues at coordinate 9,109 of CALKWS010000438.1, read as the reverse complement.
GGGGAAGTCATCAAGTCCGAACATGCATCTTCCTCCGGCTCAAACTCGCGTGGCGAGGACGAGGACAAGGACCACGATCACGCCCACCAGCATCGTGGCGGCGTAGTTGCGGGCGTAACCGGTCTGGTAGCGCCGCAGCGATTGACCCAGCCCCTCAGTGAGGCCGGCCACCCGGTGCACACCGCCGTCGACCACGTACCGGTCGGTCGCGGCCAGGGTGCGCGTGAGCACCTGACCGGGACGCATCACCAGGGTCTCGTTGATGGTGTCGCCGTACAGGTCCTGGCGCGCGGCGCGGGTGAGCGCCGAGCCGCGCGGGGCCTCCAGCGGCACCTCGCGGACGGCGAACTGGCGCCAGGCGATCAGCACGCCGAGCACCACCAGCACCAGGGTGAGGGTGATGAGCAACCACCTGGGCAGCACCGGAGCAGGCTCGGCGGTGCCGGTGACCGATTCCAGGAAGCCCAGGAACGGCACCCCCTGGTAGAGCACCAGACCCAGGCCGACCGAACCGGCGGCCAGGATGATCATCGGCACCGTCATCAACGCGCCGACCTCGTGCGGTTCGCGCTCCGGCCCCGGGCCGTCCTGACCGGGTTCGTGCCAGCGGGCCTTGCCGTGGAACGTCATGAAGTACAACCGGGACATGTACAGCGCGGTGATCCCTGCGCCCAGCAGCGCCGCCCCGCCGAACACCCACGGCTGCCAGCCGGTGCCGGTGAACGCGGCCTCGATGATCAGGTCCTTGGACCAGAAGCCGGAGAAGGGCGGGATACCCAGGATCGCCAGCCAGCCCAGCGCGAAGGTCACCCAGGTGATGCGCATGACGGTGCGCAGTGCGCCGAACTGGCGCATGTTCACGTCGTCGTTCATTCCGTGCATCACCGCCCCGGCGCCGAGGAACAGGCCGGCCTTGAAGAAGCCGTGGGTGATGAGGTGGAAGATCGCGAACGCGTACCCCACCGGGCCCAGTCCCGCGGCCAGCACCATGTACCCGATCTGGGACATGGTGGAGGCGGCCAGGGCCTTCTTGATGTCGTCCTTGGAGGTACCCACGATCGCCCCGAACAGCAGCGTCACCGCACCGACGATCACGACCACCAGCTGCGCGGCGGGGGCGGCCTCGAAGATCGCTCCGGCGCGCACGATCAGGTAGACACCGGCGGTCACCATGGTCGCGGCGTGGATCAGCGCGGACACCGGGGTGGGGCCGGCCATGGCGTCCCCGAGCCAGGCCTGCAGCGGCACCTGGGCGGACTTACCGCAGGCGGCCAGCAGCAGCGTCAGCCCGATGACGGTGAGCACGCCCTCGTTGGTGCCCTCCACGGCACCGAACACGGTCTCGTAGTCGACCGAGCCGAAGGTGGCGAACATCGCCATCATCGCCACCAGCATGCCCATGTCGCCCACGCGGTTCATCACGAAGGCCTTCTTCGCCGCGACCGCGTAGTCGGTGCGCTGGTTCCAGAACCCGATCAGCAGGTAGGAGGCCAGTCCGACCCCTTCCCAGCCGACGAACAGCAGCGCGAAGGAGTCGCCCAGCACCAGCAGGAGCATGGCGGCGATGAACAGGTTCAGGTAGGCGAAGAACCGGCGCCGATCGGGGTCCTGGGCCATGTACCCCACCGAGTAGATGTGGATCAGAGTGCCGACGAAGGTGATCAGCAGGGCGAAGGTGATCGACAGCGGGTCCACCAGCAGTCCGGCCCGGACGGTGAAGTCACCGGCGGTGATCCAGTCGAACAGGTGCACCCGGGTGCTGCGTTGGTCCTCGCCCACGCCGAGCATCTCCGCCAGGATCACGATCGCCAGGACGGCGGGGACCGCGGAGGACAGCACCCCGAGCCAGTGGCCCCACCGGTCCGAGGCCCGTCCCAGGAGCAGCAGCAGGGTGGCGCTGGCCAGCGGGATGGCAACCAGCAACCAGGCAAGATTCACAGTATCCACGCCGCAGACCCCTTAGTTCCTCAACAGGTCGACGTCATCGATCGACGCCGAGTTGCGTGTCCGGAAGATGGCCACGACGATCGCCAGACCGATGACGACCTCGGCGGCGGCGACGACCATCACGAAGAATGCCAGCACCTGGCCCTCCAGCCCCCCGTGCATACGGGCGAAGGTGACCAGCATGAGGTTGCCGGCGTTGAGCATGAGTTCCACACCCATGAGCGCGACCAGGGCGTTACGCCGCACCAGCACGGCCAGGGCGCCGATCACGAAGAGGATGGCGGCCAGTACCAGGTAGTGGGTCAGGCTCATCCGTCGACCTCCTTGGTGCTGGTGTGGTCCGCCGTGGCTTCGATCTGCTCGATCTGGTCGGTGTCGATCTCACCGCGCTGGCCGCGGATCCGCAGCACGGTGGTGATCGAGTGCTCGATCGGTTCACCGGCCGCGTCCAGGGCGGGCATGTCCGCGGCGTTGTGCCGTGCGTACACACCCGGTGCCGGCCGGGGAGCGACGCTACCAGTCCCGCTGGCGTAGTCGGCCAACCGGCGCCGGGCCAGGTCGGCCTGCGTCACCTTGGGCTCCACCCGTTCGCGGTGCGCCAGGATGATCGCGCCGACGGCGGCGGTGATCAGGAGCGCGGCGACCAGTTCGAAGACGAAGACGTACTCACCGAAGATCAGCCGGGCCACGCCCACCGCGTTGGAGTCGGCGTTGGCTGCCGCCAGTCCCTGACCTTGCGGCAGCGTCGCGCGGGAGCCGACGGCGACCAGCAGCAGGATCAGACCGAGGCCGGCACCCGCCGCGATCAGCCGCTGCCCGGGCAGCCGTTCGGTGCGCGCCTCGGAGGCGTCCACACCCACCAGCATGATCACGAACAGGAACAGCATCATGATCGCGCCGGTGTAGACCACGATCTGGGCCACGCCCAGGAACGGTGCCTCGTTGGCGATGTAGAAGACGGCCAGGCTCACCAGCACCGCGATCATCGCCACCGCGATCCGCACCGGGCGGCGGGTGAACAGCAGGCTCAGCGCGCACAGCACCGCGATCGGTGCGAGCACCCAGAACAGGACGGTCTCCCCGGTGGAGATCTCCAGGCCCGCCTGTGCGAGCACGTTCATCGGCCGGATCCCTTCTGCCGTTCCCCGGCCAGCGCATCGGTCCGGTTGGCGGCCCGGGAGCCGGCGGCCTTGGCCGCCGCTTCCAGGGACTCGTCATCGGGCCGGTGTTCGCGGACCCACTCCACCTGTTCGGGGGTGGGGCCGGTGACCTTCTCCTGGTAGTAGTCCACGTCGGTGGTGCCGGGCACCATCGGCAACGGGGTGTTGAGCATGCCCTCCCGCAGCGGGGCGAGCAGGTCGTCCTTCTCGTAGATCATGTCCGCCCGGTTGGTGCTGGCCAGCTCGAACTCGTTCGTCATGGTCAGCGCCCGGGTGGGGCAGGCCTCGATGCAGTACCCGCAGAAGATGCACCGCAGGTAGTTGATCTGGTACACCCGCCCGTACCGCTCACCCGGGGAGTACTGGGCGCCGGGGGCGTTGTTGGCCGCCTCCACGTAGATGGCATCCGCCGGGCAGGCCCAGGCGCACAGTTCGCAGCCGATGCACTTCTCCATGCCGTCGGCGTACCGGTTCAGCTGGTGGCGGCCGTGGTAACGCGGGAACGTGCCGACCTTCTCGAACGGGTACTGCTCGGTGGCGACGGGTTTGAAGATGGTGGAGAAACTCACCCCGAATCCGGCAACCGGGGCGAACAGTTCCTGCAACGCGTTCTTGTCCAGGTCCGCGTCGACGTCGAACTGCTGGGGTGAGGCCTGCGGGCGCGGCCGGTCCGCGGCGCGCTCCCCGCCTCCGGACGTGCTGTCCCTGGAGACGTCCTTGCCCTTACCCTGCTCAGCCATCGTGGGTCTCCTTGGTGTCGGGGGCTTCGTCGTCGGGGTCGGTCCCGGCCGTGGATCGCTGGGCGGCATCGGAACTGTCCCCGGCGGGTGTGGTGACCTTGACCTTGCGCGGGGAGGGAGGCAGTTTCTGCCCCGGCATCGGCGGCACCGGGAAGCCGCCGGCGAAGGCGTCGAAGTACTCGCCCTCCACCTGGTCGCCCTCGGTGCGGGCGACCTGCTGACGGCGTGCGGCGTCGGAGTGCTCGGCCAGGGCGGGCTTCTCGCCCTTATCCCCCTTCTCCGGCAGGAGGGCCAGCACCAGCGCGATCGCGAGCAGCACGCCCGCACCCGCGAACAGCCACGTGCGCAGGTCGTAGGTACCGATCACGGTGAACTGCTGCAGGCCCTGCCAGACGGCCACGATGACCACCCAGGCCAGCGCGACCGGGATGAGGACCTTCCACCCGAACCGCATGAACTGGTCGTAACGGAACCGCAGCAGCGTGCCCCGGAGCCAGACGAACACGAACATCGAGGTCCACAACTTCAGCAGGAACCACAGCACCGGCCACCAGCCCTCGTTGAGCATGCCGTCGCCGATCTGCGACAGCGGCCAGGGGGCGCGCCACCCGCCGAAGAAGACGGTGACCATGATCGCCGAGACGTTCAGCATGTTGATGTACTCGGCCAGGTAGTACCAGGCGAACTTCATCGAGGAGTACTCGGTCTGGAACCCGCCCACGAGTTCGCCCTCCGCCTCGGGCAGGTCGAACGGCAGCCGGTTCACCTCCCCGACCATGGAGATGAAATAGACCACGAACGCCGGAAGGAGTGCGAACACCCACCAGGTCGTCTCCTGGGCGGCGACGATCTGGGAGGTGGCCATCGATCCGGACACGATGAGCACGCTCACCAGCGCCAGGGACATCGACAGTTCGTAGGAGATGACCTGTGCGGTGGAACGCACCGACCCCAGCAGCGGGTAGGTGGACCCGGAGGACCAGCCGCCCAGCACGATGCCGTAGACGCCCAGGGCGGTGATGCCCAGGAAGTACAGCACCGCCACGGGCATGTCGGTGAGTTGCAGCGGGGTGACGATATCGGTGAAGGGGATCCGTGCCTCGGGGCCGAACGGGATCACCGCGAACACCATGAACGCGCTGAACACCGAGATCAGGGGTGCGAGCAGGTAGATGAACTTGTCCGCACCCTTGACCGTGATGTCCTCCTTGAGCAGGAGTTTCAGCGCGTCCGGGATCGACTGCGCCAGCCCGAGCGGACCGCGCACGTTCGGACCCAGCCGTTGCTGCATCCGTCCGATCAGTCGCCGTTCGAACCACAGGGCGAAGAGCACCGACAACAGCAGGAACAGCAGGATCGCGACCGCCTTGCCGATCATCACCCCCAACGTGTCGTTGGAGAAGTCGGCGGCCGGGGCGGTCTGCGCCAGAAGTGTGGTCGGGCTCATGAGGTGACCTCCGCAGTCACGGCACTGAGGCTGACCGTCTGCCCGGCGGTGACGCCGAGCATCCGGTGTACTGAGGACCCCGGGGAGTGCTGGGGCAGCCAGACCACCTGGTCCGGCATCGGGGTCAGGACGAGCGGCAGGGTGATGGCGCCCTTCGGGCCGGTCACGGTGACCTTACGGTGCCCCTCCAGGCCGGCAGCGGCCGCGGTCCGGGCGGACATCCGGGCCACCGGCCGGTGCGCGGTGCCGGCCAGGTGCGGCTCACCGTCCTGGCCGCGTGCGGCGTCCAGCATCAACCGCCAGGTGGCCAGCACTGCTTCGTTCGGTCCGCTCACCGGGGTGATCCGGCCCGCGGGTTCCTCGGGTGCGGGCACCCGGGCGGCGCTCCAGGCTCCCAGTTCGGCCAGTTCGGCGTGCACCTCCTGCACCGAGCCGGTACCCAGTTGCACGCCGAACTCGCGGGCGAGCAGGTCCAGGGCGCGGGCGTCGGAGATGTCGTGGGTGGTGAATACCTCCTCGAACGGCCGCGGGCGGCCTTCCCAGGTCAGGAAGGTGCCTGCCTTGCGGGTCGGGGGCGCCACCGGGAGGACCACATCGGCGTACGGCGTGACCAGTGAGTGGCGGACCTCCAGCTGCACCACGAACCCGGCGTCGCGGATGTCCCGCTCGGCCTGGGCCGGGTGCGGCAGGTCGGACAGGTCCACCCCTCCGATCACCAGACCGCCGAGTTCGCCGGAGCCGGCGGCGGCGAGGATCTGGGTGTGGTCCCTACCGGGCTGCTCAGGGAGGGTGTCGGTCTCCCACAGCGCGGCGAGGTCGACGCGGGCCTCGGCCTCGGTGACCGGGCGTCCGCCGGGAAGCAGGTTCGGCAGCAGACCGGCCTCGACCGCACCACGGTCCCCGGCGCGGCGCGGCACCCACGCCAGACGCGCCTGGCGGGCACGCACGTAGCGCAACAGCGCACTGTAGGCCCCGGGGCTTCCGGCGAGACGTTCGCCGGCCAGCACCACCACACCCGGCTGGGCCAGGGCGTGAGCGACGTCCTCATCGAGGCTCAGGTCACCGTTGCCGGCCAGGGCGTCCAGGACCTGGGCCTCACCCCCCGGAGGGGTGGGGATGAGGTTGGCGCGCATCTTGGTGGTGCCACGGGAGGCCAGCGGCGCGATCGTGGTGACGTGCACCTTCCCCGCGAGCATTCCCTTGCGCAACCGCAGGAAGATGGTGCCGGCCTCATCCTCCGGCTCCAGTCCCACCAGGAGCACCTGCGGGGAACGTTCCAGGTCGGCGAAGGTGACGTCCATCTCCGCGGCAGCCACCTGGTGGCCGAGGAACTGGGCTTCCTCCGCAGAGTGCACCCGGGCGCGGAAGTCCACGTCGTTGGTGCCCAGCACCACGCGGGCGAACTTGGACCAGGCGTAGGCGTCCTCGAGGGTCAACCGACCTCCGGGCAACAGGCCGACGCCGCCGCTGCTGCGGGCGCGTTGCAGGCCCTCGGCCGCGACGGCCATCGCCTCGGACCAACTCGTGGCGACCAGTTCCCCGGTTTCCTCATCGCGCACCATCGGTGCCTGCAGCACGTCCGGGGCACTCTGCCAGGTGAAGGCGAACCGGTCCTTGTCGGTGATCCACTCCTCGTTGACCACCGGGTCCTCCCCGGCCAGGCGCCGCACCACCACGTTCCGCCGGTGGTCCACCCGGATGGCGGAGCCGCAGGCGTCGTGCTCGGCGATGGAGTCGGAGGACACCAGGTCGAAGGGGCGGGCACGGAACCGATAGGTGGCCGAGGTGAGCGCACCGACCGGGCAGATCTGGATGGTGTTACCGGAGAAGTAGGAGGAGAACGGGCGCCCGGACACATCGGTGGCGGCCGCACCGACCGAGCGCACCGCGCCGCCCCGCACTCCGGGGGCACCGCCCGGGCTGGCCAGGTCCAGGCTGTCGGCGTAATCCGGTGGCTCATCCTCCCCGCGCGGGATGTAGCCCAGCACCGCTTCGTCGAAGGTGCCGATCTGCTGGGCGTGCAGCCCGTGCACGTCCATGCCCGGCGAACCGCCGCCACGGCCCTGCAGGGCGATGAAGGGGTCGCCCGCGATCTCGTCCTGGAAGCGGGTGCACCGCTGGCACAGGATGCACCGGTCGCGGTCCAGCAGGATCTCGGTGGAGATCTTGATCGGCTTCGGGAAGGTGCGCTTGACCTCCTTGAACCGGGACTCCGGGGCGCCGTTGCTCATCGCCTGGTTCTGCAGCGGGCACTCTCCGCCCTTGTCGCAGACGGGGCAGTCCAGGGGGTGGTTGATGAGCAGGAACTCGATCTGTGCGTGCTGGGCCTTGTCCGCCACCGGTGAGGTGTGCTGGGTGGACACCACCATGCCCGGGGTGGCCTCCAACGTGCAGGAGGTCTGCGGCTTGGGCATCGGGCGCAGGTTGCCCTCCCGGTCCGGGACCGAGACCTCCACCAGGCACTGCCGGCAGGCGCCCACGGGCTTGAGCAGGGGGTGCTCGCAGAACCGGGGGATCTGGATGCCGATCTGTTCGGCCGCCCGGATCACCAGGGTGCCCTTGGGCACTGCGACCTCCACCCCGTCGATGGTGAAGGTGACCTCCGGCTCCGCGGCGAGATCGCCGGAGGCGGAGGTGGACGTGGTTGCCGTCATCGGGTGACTCCAGAGAACGCAGCGTTTGCTTCGTAGGGGAACAACTCCCAGGCCGGGGTGTGCATCCCTTGTTCGAACTCCTCGCGGAAGTACTTGATGCCGCTCTTGATCGGTTGAGCGGCACCGTCGCCCAGGGCGCAGAAGGACCGACCGTCGATCTCGTGGGCCACGTCCAGCAGCGTGTCCACGTCGTTCTCGGTGCCCTGGCCGGCCTCGAGCCGGTGCAGGATGCCCTTCATCCAGTAGGTGCCCTCCCGGCAGGGGGTGCACTTGCCGCAGGACTCGTGGGCGTAGAAGTCGGTCCAGCGCGAGACCGCCCGGACCACGGAGGTGGTGTCGTCGAAGATCATCAGTGCCCGGGTGCCGAGCATCGACCCCGCGCCGCCGACCCCTTCGAAGTCCAGCGGGATGTCGATGTGCTCCTCGGTGAGGATCGGGGTGGAGGATCCGCCCGGGGTCCAGAACTTCAGCCGGTGCCCGTCGCGGATGCCGCCGGCCATCTCCAGCAACTCCCGCAGCGTGATGCCCAGCGGGGCCTCGTACTGCCCGGGCCGGGTGACGTGTCCGGAGAGGGAGAACAGGCCGTGGCCCTTGGACTTCTCGGTGCCCATGGAGGCGAACCAGTCGGCGCCGTGCCGGATGATGCCCGGTACCGAGGCCACCGATTCGACGTTGTTGACCACGGTGGGCCGGGCGTACAGGCCGGCCACGGCCGGGAACGGGGGCTTCAGGCGGGGCTGGCCGCGCAGACCCTCCAGGGAGTCCAGCAGCGCGGTCTCCTCCCCGCAGATGTAGGCGCCGGCCCCGGCGTGCACGGTGATCTCCAGGTCGTACCCGGTGCCCATGATGTCGGTGCCGATCAGGCCGGCGGCACGGGCTTCCTCCACGGCAGCCATCAGCCTGCGGATGACGTGCACGACCTCGCCGCGGACGTAGATGAAGGCGTGGTTCGAGCCGATCGCGAAGGACGTGATCGCGACCCCCTCGATGAGGGAGTGCGGGTTGGCCATCATCAGCGGGATGTCTTTACAGGTGCCCGGTTCGGACTCATCGGCGTTGACCACCAGGTACCGGGGCCCGCCGTCGGGTTCGGGCAGGAACCCCCACTTCATGCCGGTGGGGAACCCGGCGCCGCCGCGGCCGCGCAGGCCGGAGTCCTTG
>CALKWS010000437.1 GCA_938004115.1 uncultured Ruaniaceae bacterium | reverse complement strand
CCGGCCGCTTCGGCTGAGCCGGCACCGACCGTCCTGGCCGTGGTCGCGGCCTAGGAGTTCTTCAGGTAGATGCTCTCCACCACGTTGGCCACCCGCTCGAAGTGGTCGGCGGCGGCCTCCAGGCAGTCCACCACCGTGCGCATCTTGATCAGCTCCACCACCCCGGCGGGGCTGGCCAGGTACTCGGGGTCGGAGAACAGTTGCCCGTTCAGCGCCCGGTAGATCCGGTCGGCCTGGTTCTCCAACCGGTTCACCTCGATCCAGTACGACTCCAGACCGTCCAGGGTGCGCAGCCGCGGCATCGCGGCGGCGGTGAGTTCCGCCGCTCGCTGCAACGTCGCCACCTGCTGGGTCACGCCGTCGGGCAGGTCCGCGATGCGGTACAGCACGATCGCGTCGGTGGCCTCCTCCATGGAGTCCATGCAGTCGTCCATCGCCGCCGTCAGGTTGTACAGGTCGTCCCGGTGGAACGGGGTGGCCCCGGACCGGTTCAGGTGCCGGATGATCTCGTGCGTCGACTCGTCCGCCAGGTGCTCCACATCACGCATCTGCTCCGCCAGCGCGGTGCGTTCGGTGGGTAGCACACCCACCAGTTGGGCGAGGATATCGGCACCTGTGACCAGATGATCACCGAGTTCGGTGAGGAGCTCGAAGTAGACCTTCCGGTTGTTCAGGTTCAGGCGCAATTCATCGTCCGTTCCTCGCAGGGACTCCAAAAAGAAGCGTAGGCCAGGCGGACCGGCGGGTGAGACCACCAGCAACCGGTGAATACCCGGAACGGCTGACAGGGGCGCCTCGGAAGCGGAGCGGAACCGCCGAACATGCCACTGCGGACGACGGCGGCACCCGGCGCAGCAGGTCGCAGGACGCATGCCGCGGGAGCCCACGGACCATGGCCGCGGCCCGGCCGACGGCGGATCCGGGCGGCGTGGATCGCGCCGGAGTGATGACACCGGGCCACCCTGCCGGAGTGATGACACCGGGCCGCCCAGCGCCTGTCGGCGCGAAGGCCGCTCGAAGCGGCAGATGTTGGAGCCCGGGGCTAGCACGACCCGGTGTCCCCACCAGTGTAGGGACCTGCCGGGGGCGGGCCGCAACTCGAGGACGTCTGCCCCCTGCGCGCCGGCTGGGGCCGGCGGTGCACCGGTGCCACCGCGCTGGCCCGGGTTCGGCATACCAGCGGTGTTTGTTCGGTACCGTTCCTGCCAGGTATGTAAACCAGCGGCCACCGGCCCGGACGGGACGGCCGCGCGCACCGGGACCGCCCGGTGCGTCAACCGCGTCCGGATCGCTCAGCAGCAACGCCGTCAGGCACCGGCTGCTCCGAACACCACGAACCGAGCCCGCGCGGTTGCCGGGCCACCATCCTGAGGGGACCGACCTGCTGTGATGAGTAAATCCTTCCGGGCCGTGGTCACCGCGACCGCCGCCGCCGGAGTGGGAGTCACGGCGTTCGGCGACCGGCCGCTGCTGGTGCTCACCGTGCTCGGGACGGGCGCGATCTTCGCCATCGGCTGGCCGGGGCTGCTGGGGTTACCCGCACGCCGGGGTACCGCCGCCCTGTTGCTGCTGACCGTCGCCGTGGGCGTGGCCCTGCAGGTGGCTACCAAGGACCTGGCGTACCCGGCGCTGTGGTTCGGGCTGGTGGTGGTGGCCTCGTTCGTGCTGCAACTGCTGCGCCGGGACGGGCGGCCACGGCTGGTGGAATCGGTGGCAGGGGCCGTGACCGGGGCGGCGGTGGTGATCAGCGGCGTGGGCTGGCTGGCGGTCGGTACCGGCCCCACCTCGATCGGTCTGCTGCTGGTGGGGGCGGTCACGCTGGCGACGGCGGCGATCGTCACGGCGTTCCCGCTGCCCACCTCCTGGGGATGGGCGGCCACCATCGCGTTGTCCGCCGCCGGAGGTCTGGGTACGGGTGCGGTGATCGTGGCGGTCGGACCCACCACCGGGTTCCTGGTGGGCGTGGCGGCCGGGGTGCTCAGCGCCGCGGTGCACCACCTGCTCGGACAGTTCCCCGCCTCGGTGCGGGTATGGCCTGCGCTGGCCGCCGCGGTGCTGCCGGTGCTGGTCTGCGGTGTGCCGGTCTACGTGCTCGGACGCATCCTGCTGTTGCTGTGAGAAGCAGATAGCATCGAGGTGTGGCTTTCCAGATCCCAGACGGCCTCGCCCCTGAGGTCTACCCGTTGTCGTGGTTGGTGGGCCGCTGGCGCGGTCCGGGCTTCATCGCCTATCCCGATATTCCGCAGCGGGCGGTGCTGCTGGACGCCGTCTTCGGCCACGACGGCGGTCCGTACCTGACCTATGCCGCCACCACCTACATGCTGCAGACACCGCTGGAATCCCTGGAGGGCGCCATCGACGTGGACACCCTCCAGGCCGGGGAGGTGTGGAGCACAGAGTCAGGATTCTGGCGAGTCAGCCCGAACCCGGCGGGGGGCGCTACGCCGACCGGCAGCGGAACGGCCGACGGCGGTACGCACCCGGCTGGTGAGACCCGCTCCGGGAACGGCCGCGACGACGGCACGGCCACCGGCCGCGCGGCACCGGTCAGCCAACTCGAGGTACTGCTCGCCGAACCCACCGGGCACGTCAGCGTCTACCTCGGGCAGGTCCAGGGGCCGCGGATCGAACTGACCACCGACCTGATCGCCCGCACCGCCACCGGCGCCGAGATCGGAGCGGCCTCCCGGATGTACGGACTGGTGTCGGGGGAGTTGTTCTGGGCCACGGACCTGGCCGCCTTCGGCCACGAGTTGCAGTCCTATTCATCGGGACGGTTGCAGCGCCAGGAATGAGGAGATCGCGATGACTGCCAGTGTGTTGCTCAGCCGCCCCGGGGCGGTAGCCGCCGGCGGGCCCGATGACGGCGTGGCCGGCCACTACGGCGAACCCGCCCAGGAACAACGGGCGCTGGAACGGGACCAGGCCGTGGTGGATCTGTCCCACCTGGGGGTGGTGACGGTCGGCGGCAGCGACCGCCTCACCTGGTTGCACTCCATCACCAGCCAGCACCTGTCCGCGCTGGAGCCGGGCACCAGCACCGAACTGCTCGTACTGGATCCCAACGGGCGGATCCAGATCGCCGCCGCCGCTGCGGACGATGGCGAACGCATGTGGCTGATCACCGAGTCAGGGACCACCGCCGCGCTGGTGGACTACCTGGAATCGATGAAGTTCGCGATGCGGGTGGAGATCGCCGCGCGCCCGGACCTGGCCGTGCTGGGCACCAGCGCCGTCGGCCCGGACCTGCCCGGAGCCATCCTGCAGTGGCGCGATCCCTGGCCGGTCACCGCCTCCGGTTCCACCCGGTACGGCCCGGCCGATCACGAGCACCCCGGCGCGCAATGGCAAGGAGCGCTGTGGGTGGTGGAGCGGGACCGGTTGGCCGACCACGTCGGCGCCGCCGAGGCCGGCGGGGCGCGCCTGGCCGGCAGCTGGGCATGGGAGGCGATGCGGGTGGCGGCCTGGCGGCCCCGGCATGCCCGCGAGGTGGACGACCGGGCCATCCCGCACGAACTGGACTGGTTGCGCACCGCGGTGCACCTGGAGAAGGGCTGCTACCGCGGCCAGGAGACCATCGCCCGGGTGTTCACCCTGGGACGCCCGCCCAGGCGGCTGACCATGCTGCACCTGGACGGATCGGAACACATCACCCCCGAGGTGGGCGCCACCGTGCGCCACGGGGACAAGGACGTGGGCCGCCTGACGTCGGTGGTGCGCCACCACGAACTGGGCCCGGTGGCCCTGGCGGTGCTCAAGCGGTCGCTGGACCCGGAGGCGACGTTGAGCGTGGACGGGCTGGCTGCCTCCCAGGAGATCATCGTCCACCCCGACGGGTTCGGCACCGGCCGCCCTCCGGCGAGCCAGCGGCCGCGGCCCAACCCGGCCATCCGTCGTCGGCCCTGACCCACCATGCGCCGGCGCTCGGAGGGGTCCGGATCGGACCGGCGCACCCCGCGCCTCCCATCGGTGGAGCGGCCCACGCTGCGCCAGTTGCGGGTGGGGGCCATCTCCCGGGCACGGCGCGGTCTGCGACGCACCCGCAGCGACTTCTGGCCGATCCTCAGCGGCGCCGCGGCGGCCGCCATCGCCTACGCGATCGCGCTGCACGGGCTGGGGCACCGGTTTCCGATGTTCGCCGCGATCGCCGCGTGGGTGAGCCTGGGCTTCAGCCACGACCGGCGCCCGCGCAAGGTGGCCGAGCTGGCCCTCGGGGTGGCCATCGGCGTGGCGTTCGGGGAGTTGTTCTCCTCGCTGTTCGGTTCCGGGCCGGTGCAGATCGGGGTGGTGCTGATCCTGGCGGTACTCGCCGCCCGGCTCCTGGACGCCGGTCAGGTACTGGCGATCCAGGCCGGGGTGCAGTCGGTGGTGGTCGTGGCCCTGCCGTGGTACATGCTGGGCGACTCCGGTGGATTGGACCGCTGGTTGGACGCGATCGTGGGCGGCTCGGTGGCGCTGGTCGTCGCCGCCTTGCTGCCGGTCGATGTGCGCAAGCAGGTGCGGTCCCTGGCGCGGGCCTCGTTGCTGGAGGTGGCGCAGACGCTGGAGGCGGTCGCCAATGGGCTGGATGAGCGGGACCGGTCCACCGTGGGGGACTCCCTGGTCCAGGCCCGCGGGTCCCAGGCAGTGATCGACCAGTGGCAGGAGATGGTCCAGGACTCCCTGGCCGCCACCCGGTTCACCCCCGCCTGGTTGCGTCACGATGAGGAGATGACCCGGCTGGAGCGGGCCGGGATGTTGTGCGACCGGGCGATGCGCAACACGCGGGTGCTGACCCGCCACGCGGCCTCGGTGTCGTTCACCCCCGAGGAGGCCACGGTGCTGGCCGGCACGCTTCGCGAGGTCGCGGCCGCCACCCGCACACTGGCCGGGATGCTGGGGAGCAACGAGGACCCGGTCCACGCTCGACGCCCTTTCGTGCGGATCGCCGCACGACTGGACCCCCAGGCCTTCGACAGTTGGCAGATGCAGACCGAGATCGCCCTGCTGCGGTCCCTGCTGGTGGACCTGCTGCAGATGACCGGGGACACCGGCACCGAGGCACGGGCGGCACTGGCCGAACCCGGGTCGCTCGGGCACTGACCGCCGGTTAGGGTGTACACCATGGACGTGCCGGTCAGTACATTTCGGGCCCAGTTGAAGCACTGGATCGAGCGCGTGGGGGAGGGGGAGGAGTTGATCATCACCGAACGCGGGGTGCCGGTGGCCCGGGTCACCGGCGTGGAGGGGGCGGACCTGATCGCCTCCCTCGAGCGGGACGGGCTCATCGCCCCGCCGGAGACGGACCGCCCGCCCGCCCCGGCCACCGAAGCACGGGGCTCCTCGGTGTCCGGCCTCGTGCGCCGGTTACGCAGATGAGCCTGGTCTTCTTCGACTCCAGCGCGTTGCTGGCGCTGGTGCACCAGGAGCGCACCTCACCGCTGATGCGCGCGCTGTGGGACCGGGCCGACGGGGTGTTCGCCTCCCGCCTGGCCGATGCCGAGGTGCGCGCCGTGCTGCGCGCGGGCGAACGTGCCGGGCGGATCACCCGGGAGGCGGCCACTCAGGCGATCGACCACTGGCACACGATGTGGCCTGCGCTGCGCAAGGTGGAGATCACTCCCGAATTGAGCGCGCGGGCGGCGGATCTGGCCGAGGAACACGGGCTACGTGCGGGCGACGGGATCCAGGTGGCATCGGTGGAACTGCTCGCCCCGGCCAACCCGATCGTGGCCGCGACCCACGCCAGGGTGGCGGACGTGATCTCCGAGCGCGGCCTGACCGTCCTTCCCCGGCCCTGAGAGGCGCACACCCCGCGCCGGTTCCGCGGCGGCGGCGCTGGCCCGCCGGTCCCTCGGGGGGTGCGCGCCGGGCACGGCCGGTGTCCGCTGCGCGGGCAGAGCGGTGCACACATTAGGCTCAGAGGGTGTCAATCGTCGGAACGATCCAGAACTACTTGTTCCTCGGGCTGTCCCTGGTGGTGGTGGGCATGGCGGCCTTCGCCCTGTTCGACGCCCTGCGCCGGCCCGCGGCAGCGTTCACCTACGCCGACAAGCGCACCAAGGGCTTCTGGGTGGGCATCCTGGCCCTGGCGTTCCTGCTTGGGTTCCTCGCGATCCCGCCGCCGTTGGGCGCCGGGGGGTTGATCCTGTTCGCGCTGCTCGCGGCCATCCCCGCCGGGATCTACCTGGCGGATGTGCGACCGGCGGTGCGGCACTACCGGGACAACCGCGGCGGCGGGTCGCCGTGGTGACCACCACCAGCACCCGGGTCAGTCCCGTCGATCCGCCGGTGGCCGTCCCGATCGATCCCGGTCAGCCGCTGGCGTGGGTGGTGCGCGGGGACCTGACCGAGTCGGTGCACACCGGGCACCTGGTGGCCAGCGACGCCGATGGCCGGGAGGTGCTGCGCGTGGGCGCCCCCGAGCAGGTGATGTTCCCGCGGTCCTCGATCAAACCCGTGCAGGCGCTGGCCGCATTGCGCACCGGCCTGGACCTGACCAGCGAGCAGATCGCCGTCGGCTGCGCCTCCCACTCCGGTGAGGAGCAGCACCTGGAGACGGTGCGGTCCATCCTCACCGGCGCCGGCCTGAGCGAGGACGACCTGGGCAACACCCCCGACCCCCCGCTGTCCGCCGACGCCGCCCGGGCCTGGCGCGACGCGGGCCACGCACCATCCGCGCTGACCCAGAACTGTTCCGGCAAACACGCGCTGATGCTCGCCGCGTGCGTGCATAACGACTGGCCCATCGACACCTACCTGCAGCCCGATCACCCGCTGCAGCAGGCCATCGCGGCCACCGTGGCCGAACTGACCGGCGAGCCGGTGCGGCACACCGCCGTGGACGGGTGCGGCGCGCCGCTGCTGTCCACCACCACCACCGGGCTGGCGCGGGCGTTCGCGGTCCTGGCCACCGCCGGCGCCGACAGCCCCGAGGGCCGCATCGCCGCGGCGATGCGCCGCCACCCCCACCTGGTGGGCGGCACCGGACGGGACGTGACCGCCGCGATGCAGCAGGTCCCCGGGCTGGTCGCCAAGGACGGTGCCGAAGGCGTGTACGCCGCCGCCCTGCCGGACGGGCGGGCGGTGGCGCTGAAGATCGCGGACGGCGCCTCCCGCCCCCGGGCGGTCGCACTGGCGGCCGCGCTGCGGGTGCTGGGGGAGGAGCCGGACCGGCCGTGGGACTGGGCCCGGGTCCCCGTGCTGGGCCACGGGCGACCGGTCGGGCAGGTGCGGCCGGCCTTCGGACCGGACGCACCGCCGTCGGCCGTCACCGCCGGCAGCGGGCGCTGACCCATGCGCGCGGTACTCCAACGTGTCACCGAAGCGGCGGTGCGTGTGGACGGGCAGGTCGTGGGCCAGATCGGCACAGGTCTGGTGGCCCTGGTCGGGGTCACGCACACCGACACCGCCGCCGATGCCGCGTTCATCGCCCGTAAGATCGCCGACCTGCGCCTCCTGCACGGGGAACGGTCGGTGGCCCAGACCCCGGACGCCGGGGTGCTGGTGATCAGCCAGTTCACGTTGTACGGCGAGGCCCGCAAGGGCCGGCGGCCGACGTGGGCCGCGGCCGCCCCCGGTGAGGTGGCCGAACCGCTCGTGCAGGCGGTGGTCGATGAACTACGTGCACGGGACGTGACCGCGCGCACCGGCGTGTTCGGTGCGCAGATGGCCGTCTCCTTGGTCAACGACGGCCCGGTGACCCTACTGCTGGAAAGTTGACCGGACCGGCATCCGGAACCGGTCACCGGCCACCCCGTCGGTGGGATTCCTCCCGGGCATCACGCCCCTGGCGAACACGGGCAGGTTTCGCACCATCCCACGGTTAGCATCAATGTAACTGCCACGACCGGGTACGCCTGGTCCCCGGCCATTGGGAGCGTGAGATGTTCGAAAGATTCACCGACAGAGCCCGCCGCGTCGTCGTCCTGGCCCAGGAAGAAGCGCGGATGCTCAACCACAACTACATCGGCACCGAGCACATCCTGCTCGGTCTCATCCACGAGGGTGAGGGCGTCGCCGCCAAGGCGCTGGAGTCGTTGAACATCTCACTGGAGGCCGTGCGCCAGCAGGTTCAGGAGATCATCGGCGAGGGCCAGCAAGCCCCCTCCGGGCACATCCCGTTCACCCCCCGCGCCAAGAAGGTGCTGGAGTTGTCGCTGCGGGAGGCCCTGCAACTGGGGCACAACTACATCGGCACCGAGCACATCCTGCTCGGCCTGATCCGCGAGGGTGAGGGTGTAGCCGCCCAGGTGCTGACCAAGCTCGGCGCCGACCTGAACCGGGTGCGCCAGCAGGTGATCCAGCTGCTGTCCGGCTACCAGGGCAAGGAAGCCGTCTCCGCCGGCGGTCCCAGCGAGGGCACCCCGTCCGGGTCGGCCGTGCTGGACCAGTTCGGCCGGAACCTGACCCAGGCCGCCCGGGACGCGAAACTGGACCCGGTGATCGGCCGCGGTCAGCAGATCGAGCGCGTGATGCAGGTGCTGTCCCGCCGCACCAAGAACAACCCGGTGCTCATCGGTGAACCCGGCGTGGGGAAGACCGCCGTGGTGGAGGGCCTGGCCCAGGACATCGTGAACGGCGACGTGCCCGAGACCCTCAAGGACAAGCAGCTCTACACCCTGGACCTGGGCGCGTTGGTGGCCGGGTCGCGGTACCGCGGTGACTTCGAGGAACGGCTGAAGAAGGTCCTCAAGGAGATCCGCACCCGCGGCGACATCATCCTGTTCATCGACGAGATCCACACCCTGGTGGGTGCGGGTGCCGCGGAGGGCGCGATCGACGCCGCCTCCATCCTCAAGCCCATGCTGGCCCGCGGTGAGTTGCAGACCATCGGTGCCACCACGCTGGAGGAGTACCGCAAGCACATCGAGAAGGATGCGGCGCTGGAGCGCCGGTTCCAGCCGATCCAGGTGGAGGAGCCGGACATCCCGCACGCCATCGAGATCCTCAAGGGCCTGCGTGACCGGTACGAGGCCCACCACCGGGTGACCATCACCGACGGTGCGCTGGTGGCGGCCGTGCAGCTGGCCGACCGGTACGTCAACGACAGGTTCCTGCCGGACAAGGCGATCGACCTGATCGATGAGGCCGGCGCCCGGCTGCGGATCCGCCGGATGACCGCTCCGCCGGAACTGAAGGAACTGGACGAGCAGATCGCCGAGGCACGCCGTGCCAAGGAGTCGGCGATCGATGACCAGGACTTCGAACGGGCCGCCCGGTTGCGTGACGAGGAGAAGAGCCTCGCCGCCACCCGTGCGGAGAAGGAGAAGGCCTGGAAGTCCGGCGACCTGGACACCGTCGCAGAAGTCGATGAGGAACTCGTGGCCGAGGTGCTCGCGATGTCCACCGGCATCCCGGTGTTCCAGATGACCGAGGAAGAGTCCTCCCGCCTGCTGCGCATGGAAGAGGAACTGCACAAGCGGATCGTCGGCCAGGAGGCGGCCGTCAAGGCCCTGTCCCAGGCCATCCGCCGCACCCGCGCCGGGCTCAAGGACCCCAAGCGGCCCGGTGGGTCGTTCATCTTCGCCGGCCCCACCGGCGTGGGGAAGACCGAACTGGCCAAGGCGCTCGCGGAGTTCCTGTTCGGTGACGAGGACGACCTCATCCAGTTGGACATGAGTGAGTTCGCCGAGAAGCACACCGTGTCCCGGTTGTTCGGGTCCCCGCCCGGGTACGTCGGTTACGAAGAGGGCGGCCAGCTGACCGAGAAGGTGCGGCGCAAGCCGTTCTCGGTGGTGCTGTTCGACGAGGTGGAGAAGGCCCACGCGGACATCTTCAACTCCCTGTTGCAGATCCTGGAGGACGGACGCCTGACCGACTCCCAGGGCCGCATGGTGGACTTCAAGAACACCGTCATCATCATGACCACCAACCTGGGCACCCGGGACATCGCCAAGGGCCTGCTCACCGGTTTCCAGGCCGGCGGTGACCTGTCCACCAACTACGACCGGATGAAGGTCAAGGTCAACGACGAGCTCAAGCAGCACTTCCGCCCCGAGTTCCTCAACCGAGTGGATGACGTGATCGTCTTCCCGCAACTCTCCCGCGAGGAGATCCACCAGATCGTGGACCACATGATCGCCCGGGTGGACGAGCGCCTGGCGGACCGGGACATGACCATCGAGTTGTCCCCGGCCGCGAAGGAACTGCTCGCCGAGCGCGGGTACGACCCGGTGCTGGGTGCCCGTCCGTTGCGCCGCGCGGTGCAACGGGAGATCGAGGACCCGCTGTCGGAGAAGATCCTGTACGGCGAACTCACCGCCGGGCAGAAGGTCGTGGTCGACGCCACCGGCGAGGGCCTGCTCGCCGAGTTCGTGTTCACCGGCGTGGACCGGGACCGGCCGGCGGCCGAACTGGAATCCGGTGAACCGGTCCCCGTGGCCGTGGGTGCCGGAGAGGCCGACACCGCCGGCAGCAACGGCACCGACAACTAGAGGCCGCTGATCCGATACTGAGGCCGCCAGCCCCACCGGCTGGCGGCCTCAGTGCTGTTCGGGCCATGGGGGACGCCGTGCTGTCCGGATCCGTCCCGGTGCTGCACGCGCCCGGCACACTGCTGCACGAGCCCGGCGCACCGCTGCACGAGCCCGGCGCACTGCCGTCCGGGCCCCCACACTGCTGCCGGGCCCGGATGGTGAGACCACCGAGCGGGGGTTGGAGACCACCACACCGGTGTGGTTACCGTCGAGTACGTGAACCATTCCCAGGCCGACCGAACCGGCCGCGCCGATCAGTACGCCGGCCCACAGCCCGCCGGCTCCGATCCGGGCGCGGAGCCGGTGGCGGACCTGGTGATCGTCGGGGGCGGACCGCGGGCGGTTGCGATCGTCGCGCGGCTGGCCGCCCGGCTGCGGCCGGAGGTACCGTTCGCCGCGCCGCCGCCCGAGGGTCCTCCGGCGCTGCGGGTGGCGGTGATCGACGCCGTCGAGGTGGGCGCCGGGGCCACCTGGCGCACCGACCAGCACCCGCTGTTGCTGAACAACACCTACAGCGCTCAGACCACCGCCCACGCCGATGAGAGCACCGACCAGGACGGGCCGGTGGTCCCGGGCCCGGATCTGGTGCAGTGGGCGAAGTCGGTGCGCGAGGAGGTGGCGGTGACCGCGGGCCGCTACCTGGGCATCGGCCCGCCCCACCCGGCGTGGGTGGCCCGGGAGTGCGCCGCGCTGCGCCCGGAGTCCTACCCCACCCGCCGCTTGCAGGGTGCCTACTACCGCGACCAGCTCGCCGAAGCCGCCCACCGCGGCGGGATCGAGGTGTGGCATGTGCGCGGCACGGTGCATGACATCACCACCGCCGCACATCAGGCCTCGGGCCCGGTCCGTACGGTGCGGATCACCGGCGGCCGGTGGGTGGCCACCGACGGACCGTGCGGGCATCGCTCCCATCCCCGGCCCATCCCGGTCCGCGAGGTCCGCGCACCGCTGGTGGTGCTGGCCCAGGGCATGATCCAGTCCGCCCCCGATGCCCGCACCCGGCGCCGGCGCGAGCACGCCCAGCGCCAGCGGCTGGTGTACGTCGCACCTGGAATGCCGTCCGAGCGGGACTGGACCCAGGTGCCCGGCGACGGCCAGGACGTGCTCGTGGCCGGGATGGGAGCGAACTTCTTCGACGTGATCGGCATCCTGACCGCCGGCCGCGGCGGACGCTTCACGCTCGCCGACAGCGGGGACACGACCGATCCCGCCGGCTTCGCGGCGCACGACGGCGGCGCCGGGGGGCCGGCCGCCGGTGCGGAACTGCGCTACGAACCCTCCGGCGGCGAACCGCGTCTGCTGGTCGGATCCCGCCGCGGGCTGCCCTACCGCGGCAAGGGCGCCTATCCCACCGGGATGCCTCCCCCCTGGCGTCCCCGGCTGGCCACCCCGGAGGCCCTGGAGCAACTCTGCGCCGCCGGGGTGGAGGACCTGAGGGCCCAGGTGTGGCCGGTGCTCGCCGCGGAGTTCGCCGCTGCACACCTGATCACCCTGGCGACGCACCACCCGCACGCGGTGCGCCCGGGCCTGGATGAGCCGGAGATCCTCAGCGCGCTACGCACCGGACCCGGCCCGGGCGACGTGGTGGCCGACCCCACTGCCGTGGTCGCCGGACTGGTCACCGACCCTCGGTTCGGACTGGACGTGGAACGGTTGGACCGGCCCGCGCCCGTTGACGATCCCGCGGACTGGCGCGCCTGGGTGCGAACCTGGTTGGCACAGGAGCAGGCCAGCATCGCCGACCCGCTGACCTCGCCGCGCAACGCGGTCAACCGGGCGATGGCCACCCTGCGGGCGCTGCTCGGGAGCCACGTGGCGGCCGGTGCCCTGGACGGCCAGGCCCGCGTGCGCCAGTTCGAGGAGTGGTTCGTGCCCTTGGGCCTGACCCTGGCGTCCGGGCCTCCGCCCCGGCGCACCGCCCAGTTACTGGCGCTGGTGCGTGCCGGGGTGGTCGAACTCCTCGGAGAGGGCCTGAGCATCGAGATCGACGACGGCGGGTTCCGGGCCCGTAGCCGGGTACACCCCGGCGGGGTGGTCACCCGGGCGCTGCTGGAGACCAGGATGTCCCGGGGCCAGGTCCCCGGTACCAGTGACCCGCTGCTGCGCAGACTGCTCGATACCGGCCGTGCGCGGCTGCATCCGGTGCCCACGCGCCGGCACCCCCGGGGCACCCTCGACACCCCGACACTGGACGTGACCACCGAGGACTTCGCGCTCATCGACGCGGCCGGCCGGGCCGACCCGGCCGTGCTCGTGGTGGGCATCCCGGCGGAAGTGGTCCAGCCGGGGTCCGCGATCGGTGCCACCCCGGGCGTGCCCTCCCCGTTGCTGGCGGGTGCGGACAGGGTCGCCCACCGGGCGCTGCGCCGGATCTCGGTGCCTGCCTGAGCCATCCTCAGGGCTGGGCGAGATCGCGCTGCCCGCTCGAGTGCTGCGGGGCCGCCCGTCGCGCGGAAACCGTCGTTACGCCGTCGTCGGCTCTTCCGGGGCGATGCGCCGGCCGGGAGCAGCGCTCTTGGACCCGGTGGCCCGCCTGGTCAGGACGAGTGGTAACGCCGCGGCCACCACGATCAGTCCCGCACCGATCCCGGCGGGCACCGAGATGGTCTCGGCGAACAGCCAGGCACCGAGCAGCATCGCCACCACCACCTCCCAGTAGGAGAGGCTGGACAGTTCGGCGGTGCGCAGGTGCATGCCCGCCAGCACCAACAGGCCCAGGGCGAGCAGCCCGCAGACGGCGAAGAACACCGCAGCCCAGATCCAGTTGGCCGTCGTCATCGCGGACAGGTCGGGCCGCATCACCAGCACCATCCCGCCGGTGGCGACGGTGCCGAAGAGGAAGGTCCAGAAACTACGCACGTCGGCGGGCATGTCCGCGCGGAACCGGTAGCACAGCAGTGCCGCGCCGTAGAGCACCCCGGAGGCCAGGCCGAGACCGGCGCCGAGCAGGCCATCGCCGGAACCCAGCGTCCCGGCGCCACCCAGCAACCCGGCGGTCAGCAGCATGCCGATGAACGCCCCGGACAGGGAGATCACCTCCACCCGGGAGGGGGATTCCTTCAGGATCACCCGGGCGGCGACCGTGGCCAGTACCGGGCCCAGGTAGTGCAGCGCGACGGCGACGCCGAGGCTGGTCAGCACCACCGACCACAGCAACAGGGCCAGCGACAACCCCAGGCTGACGCCGCCGAGCACCACGGACCAGGACATCCTCGTGGTCCGCAGCAGGTGGGCGCGACGGGTGAAGGCCAGGATGGCGAGCATCCCCAGGGCACCCACGAGCATCCGGCCCATGGTCAGCGCCTCGCCGATCACCGCATCCGGGGGGCTGGCCACGCGGCCGAACACGCCGGCGGTGCCCATCGCGGTGGCGGAGACGAGGATCGCCACCACCCCCAGCGGGCGGTTCTGCCGCGCCGGGCTCTGGTCCGGGCTGGTCTCCTCGACACGGGCGCCGGCGGGGCGGTGCTCGGCCTCTGCCCGGTCAGGGGAGCCGGGATGGGCGGTCTTCGGCGGGGCAGCCGGGCCGGGCGCAGGTGCCGGCCGGGTTGGTGAGTCGATCCCGGTGGCAACGGCCGCCCGGTCGGCCGGGGGTTGGCCCGGACGTGCGGGTCGAGGCCGGGCATGCCGGGAAGGAACGTAAGCAGGGGCGGTTGCCGGAGCGTCGGAGAACGGTGCCACACCACTCCTCTGGACAGGCGCGTGAGCGCAGGGGAAATAAGGAACGTCCCTGCTCTGTCATCGGACCTGAGAGCTTTCGCGGGTCGAACCCGCTTGCACCATCGGTGAACCCGGACGGGTTCTTTCCAGAGGAGCCTCGCCACGGCGGTCTGGGTGCCTGAGAGATTCCTGGGAGTTGCTCCTTCGGCGCCCGCAGTTGCGGGACTCTCCCGCCGCGGTTCAGTGGCATGTTCTGTTGTGCTTCCATTATTCCCGATCGGCCCGGCCGACTTCTTCCTGCCAGGTGCGATTCCGCTCACGTTCAGTGCCCACCGCACGCCGGCATCGATGCGCCGGGGATCGGTGCACGGGGGATTGGTGCGCCGGGGGATCGGTGCGCGGGGGGTCGGTGAAAGCCCGGGTGCCTACCCCTCGGGGACCCATTCCAGAAGATCCCCCGGCTGGCAGTCCAGAACCTCGCACATGGCCTCGAGGGTGGTGAAGCGCACTGCCTTGGCCCGGCCGTTCTTCAGCACCGCGACGTTCGCGGGTGTGATGCCCACCTTCTCGGCGAACTCGCCGACGGACATCTTCCGTTTGGCCAGTTCGACGTCGATACGCACGACGATCGGCATCAGATCACCACGTCCAGTTCGTCCTTGAACGACGTGGCGCGCACGAGCAGGAGGCGCATCACCACCATGAGCAGGGCGAGACCGATGCCGGCGAGGATGCCGCAGACCAGCAGCAGCGACCACAACGGCGGACCCGCCACCGTGAAACTCTGGTACACCAGTGTGGCCAGGCAGACCACGCTCCCGCCCAGGAAGCCGCCGATGATGCCGTTCACCCAGCGTAAGGCGTCGGCGGAGAACACCCGGTCGGTGCGGGTGAAGGTGAGGAGCCGTGCGGTGCAGACGATGACCACCTGAACGCAGAGCAATCCCAGGATCGCCAGCGTCAGGATCGGCCAACGCATGTGCGCCTCGGCCGGCAACTGACGCGCTACGTCGCCGGAGAGCCATGGCAGGTAGACCGTCTGGACCACCAGGATCAACAGCAACGCGCCGGCGAGCATCACCCGTAGGACTTCGAACACAAATCGATTGATCACTGGTCGAGTGTCGATCAGTATCTATCGAAAGTCAATAGGTCAGTCGGTGCCGAGGCGCGTCGGCATCGACAGGTGGGGGCGCAACCAGGCGGCGGCCTGCTTGTGGGGGACTGCTGGTGGGAGGCCAACTGGTAGGGCGCCGGGTGGTGGGGGTGCCGGGCGGGGGGGGCGCCGGCCGGCAGGGCCTACCGCGTGGGTGGGGGTGATGGGTAC
>CALKWS010000436.1 GCA_938004115.1 uncultured Ruaniaceae bacterium | reverse complement strand
ACCCGTCCGGCGTGCTGGTGCAGACCGGCCGCCCGGACCACGATCGGGAGCAGTCCCGCATCCGGGAGGCCCAGGAGATCGATGGCCGCCCCGTCGGTCAGACCCGGGGACAACGGGTCGTCGGCCAGGTGCCGCTCCGCAGCCGCCCGCAGCCGGCCGGCCCAGTCCTGACTCGATGAGTTGGAAGTCGCGCACCACCAGCCACTTCAGGTGGGACATCCCGAGCCGTTGCAGGCGGCCGTGCGCCGATCCCACCGCGGGATTCTGGCCGAGCAGGAAGTAGCCGTCGACCTCGTCGCGCAGCATCCCCAGCACGGTCTGATAGGTCCCGTGGGCGCCGTTGATCCGCGGCAGGTAGTGGTAGGCGAAGTCGTTCTCCGGCTGTGCCGCCTCTCCCCACCAGGCCTTCAGCAGGCTGACGGTGTACGCATCGGCGTTGGCCCAGTAACCCTTCTGGTACTTGGACCCCACGGCGTCCAGGTAGGCGGGCAGCGTGTCGTGGGCACCGGCCCGGGGCATCGGGAGATACCCCGGCAGCAGGTTGAACAGGGTCGGGATGTCGGTCGAGCCCTGAATGGTGGCGTGTCCGCGCAGCGCCATCACCCCGCCGCCCGGGCGGCCCATATTGCCCAGCAGCAACTGCAGGATCGCGGCCGCGCGGATGAACTGCGCGCCCTGGGTGTGCTGGGTCCACCCGACCGCGTAGGCGAAGCAGGTGGTGCGGTCGCGGCCGGAGTTCTCCGTGATGGCGCGGGCCAGGTACTCGAAGTCGGCGGCCGAGATGCCGCAGGTCTCCTCGATCAGGTCCGGGGTGTAGCGCGCGTAGTGGCGTTTGAGGATCTGGAACACGCTGCGCGGGTGGGTCAGGGTCTCATCCCGTGCCGGGCGGGCACGCTCCAGGGGGACACCGCCCTCTCCGAAGGTCTCGCCCTCCGCCGGGTCACGGCCCGGCTGCGCCTCGGTCTCACCCGATGCCGTGCCGGTGGCCGTGTGGCCGGCGTACCGCCAGCTGGACAGGTCGTACTCGCCGGTCTGCGGGTCGAAGCCGGAGAACAGCCCGTCCAGGTCCTCGGCGTCCTGGAACTCATCGGTGACGATGCTCGCCGCGTTGGTGTACGCGCGCACGTACTCGGAGAACCACAAGTCGTTGCTGAGGACGTAGTTGATCAACCCGCCGAGGAGCATGACGTCGGTGCCGGCCCGGATCGGCACGTGGCGGTCAGCCAGCGCCGTGGTGCGGGTGAACCTGGGGTCGACGTGGATGACCTTGGCGCCGCGGGACTTGGCCTCGGTGACCCACTGGAAGCCCACCGGATGGCACTCGGCCATGTTGGAGCCCTGGATGATGATGCAGTCGGCGTTGGCCATGTCCTGCAGCGGTTGTGTGGCGCCGCCCCGCCCGAACGAGGTTCCCAGACCGGGAACGGTGGAGGAGTGTCATATCCGCGCCTGATTCTCGATCTGGATCGCGCCGGCGGCGGTGAACAACTTCTTGATCAGGTAGTTCTCTTCGTTGTCGATCGTCGCCCCGCCCAGGCTGGCGATGCCCATGGTGCGGTTCAACGGGCGCCCGTGCTCGTCGGTGTCCTGCCAGTGCGCCCGCCGGGCCTGCAGGAACCGGTCGGTGATCATGTCGATCGCGGTGTCCAGGTCCAGCGGCTCCCACTCGGTGGCATACGGGCGCCGGTAGAGCACCGTGGTCTGCCGGACGGGGGAGTTGACGAGTTGTTCGCTGGCCGCGCCCTTGGGGCACAACCGGCCGCGGGAGACCGGGGAGTCAGGGTCCCCCTCGATGTGAATGACCTTGTTGTCCCGGG
>CALKWS010000435.1 GCA_938004115.1 uncultured Ruaniaceae bacterium | reverse complement strand
GGCGCTGATCATCGCCCTGTCCCTGGTCGGGGTGCTCGTGGTCGGCGCGGCCGGGACGGTGCTGTACCTGCAGAACCGGATCGACAACCGGATCGAGCGGTTCGAGGATCCCTTCGCCGATCTGGGCACCGACCGCCCGTCGCACGTCAGCCGTGACGGCGATGAGGACGGTGAGGAGACCGACCCGCCGGTGAACATCCTGGTGCTCGGTACCGACTCCCGCATCTCCGCCGGGGACCCGACCCAATGGCAGGCCGGTGGCCAGCGCACCGACGCGATCATGATCGCCCAGGTCGCAGGGGACCGGGAGTCGATGACGCTGATGTCCATCCCGCGCGACTCCTGGGTGCCGATCCCCGGCCACCCGGACGCGAAGATCAACGCCGCCTTCTCCTGGGGCGGACCGTCGCTCACCATCCAGACCGTGGAAGAACTCACCGGCATCCCCATCGACCACATCGCGGTCACCGACTTCGAGTCCTTCCAGACCATCACCGACGAACTCGGCGGGGTGGACATCACCCTGACCGAACCGCTGCGCACTGGCGGCACCGAATTGCCCCCGGGCACCCACCGGCTGAACGGCGCCCAGGCGCTGGACTACACCCGCCAGCGCTACGGCCTCTCCGGCGGGGACCTGTCACGGATGCAACGCCAGCAGAACTGGATGCGGGCGATGATGGCCTCGGCGTTCGACCGCGACGTGCTCACCAACCCCGCCCGCCTGAACGACCTGCTCATCGTGGTGGCCGAGAACGTGGCCGTGGACGAGCACTTCCAGATCGGCCAGATGCGCAACCTGGCGCTGTCCATGCGCAACATCCGGCCCGGCGACGTCAACTTCATCTCCGCTCCCATCACCGGCCTGGGCCGGTCCCCGGACGGTGCCCAGTCCATCGTGCAGTTGGACTTCGAGGCCCTGGAGGAGGTCTCCCAGGCTTTCATCGAGGACCGCGCCGCGGAGTTCGTCGACGAGAACGAGGACCTAGTGCGCCTCGGCGAGCACGTCGAATAAGCGCGCCGACCGAGTTCGTCTGCCGAAGGAGGCCCACGTGCGGATCGCCGTTGTCGGCGCGACCGGATTCGTGGGCGCAGCGGTGCACCACGCCGCGGCACAGGCCGGGCACGACGTCGTGGCGGTGCGAGCACCCCGGTTGCGCACCACTGCCCGGGGTACTCAGCCGGTGCGGCGGGCCGCGGAGGAAGCGGACGACGACGTAGCCGCCCTGGCCACGGATCTGCACCGGGTGCAGGTGGTCATCAATGCGGCTGGCCTGGCCACGCCGGGCGCGGCGATGAGCGATGAGTTGGCCGGGGCGAACTCGATGTTGCCCGGTGTGCTGGCCCGTGCCGCTGCCGAGGCCGGCGTGGGCCGCTTGGTGCACGTTTCTTCTGCTGCGGTGCACGGTGACGCTCCGGTGCTCGACGCCCGGGAGCGGCCGCAGCCGGTCTCGCCGTACGGGTTCACCAAACTCTGGGGTGAGCAGGCCGCACTCGCGCTCGGACGCCGCGCCGGCCTGGACGTGGTGATCTATCGGCCCACCTCCGTGCACGGCCACGGCCGGGACGTGACCGCCGCCGTCGAGCGACTGGCACGTTCCCCGCTGGCCAGCGTGGCCGCGCCCGGTGACGATCCCACACCCCAGGCGATGGTGGACGACGTCGCCGCGTTGGCGCTGGATCTTGCGACTGCGCCCGAGGTGAGCGCCGGCCCGGTGATCCACCCCTGGGAGGGCTGGACCACGTCGTCGTTCCTGGAGCACCTGAGCGGTGGCAAAGCCCCCGCCCAAGTGCCCCGGCCGCTGGCCCGAACGTTGCTGCTCGGCGCGAAGGCTGCCGGGCGGATGCATCCGGGCATCGGCGCCCAGGCCCGCCGCCTGGAGATGCTCTGGTTCGGCCAACGCCAGCGGTACTGAAGGCGCACAGACTACTAACCAACGCCGTCTCATCCATCCGCAATGCATCAGAGCACCTACCGCAGAATACAGTTGCACTTATAAGTGCAACCTCGTAGTGTGGGGCGACAGCACACCATGTGCCTGCGTCTGAGAGGAAGCGGCCCAATGCGTCTCGGTAGCCCCGATCGTGAACTTCTGGCTGATCAGGACATCATCGATCAAGCCGGGGAGTTCGCATCAGCCTTCCACGAGCGTTTTGCTGCAGGTGCGGAGTTCGCGTTAGTCGATGAGGGTCAGCCAACGGTCAGTAGACCGATGCCGCGGGAACTTGCCCAGTTGCTTGCCACGGTCGTCGAGACGGTAGCGAAAGGAGGGACCGTGACCGTAGGGACCATGCCTGAGGAACTAACCACAACGGCGGCTGCCCGGCTGCTCGGAGTCTCGCGGCCCACCTTGATGAAAATGATTCACAGCGGGGAGATAGCCGCGCACAAAGTGGGAACCCACAATCGACTCCACACGAAAGACGTTCTTGCCCTGCGGGATCGACGACTTGCTGAACGTCGTCGGGCCTTCGAAGAACTCCGTGAGTTGGAAGACGATCTGGGGCTTTGACCCCTGCCGTCAGAGGGGCTCACTAAACTGCCGCTATGGGGGTTGGTGGTGGCGTCCAGATAGTCCTCGTCGACGCCAATGTGCTGTCGTCCCGGGTCTTGCGTGATTGGCTACTCCAACTTTGCCTTGAAATCAAGGGTGAAATGTCCGACGTCAGATGGACCGAGGACATCCTCGCGGAAGCGATCAAGAGCATCCGGCGCCGTCACCCCGAGATCAGCGGCGGTTACATCAGCAGCGTGCGCGACAAAACCGTTGCCAGGTCCCCGCCGTCCACGTCCGCCACGGCCGCCTGGAGCGCGGTGTCGGCGTCGTCGGACAACTCCGCCGAGTCCACATCGAAGAGCACATCGGTGGCGA
>CALKWS010000434.1 GCA_938004115.1 uncultured Ruaniaceae bacterium | reverse complement strand
TCGAGATGAACTTCCTGCCCGACGTGTACGTGCCGTGCGAGGTGTGCCACGGGGCGCGGTACAACCGCGAGACCCTGGAGGTGCACTACAAGGGCCGGAACGTGGCCGAGGTGCTCGATATGCCGATCACCGAGGCGGCGGACTTCTTCGCCGCGGTGCCTGCGATCTCCCGGCACCTGACCACACTCGTGGACGTCGGTCTGGGCTACGTGCGGCTGGGGCAACCGGCCCCGACGTTGTCCGGTGGCGAGGCCCAGCGGGTGAAACTCGCCTCCGAACTGCAGAAGCGGTCCTCCGGGCGCACCGTGTACGTGCTGGACGAGCCCACCACCGGACTGCACTTCGAGGACATCCGCAAACTCATGCGGGTACTCCAGGGGCTGGTGGACAAGGGCAACACCGTGGTGGTGATCGAACACAACCTGGACGTCATCAAGAACGCCGACTGGATCATCGACATGGGGCCCGAGGGCGGCGTCGGGGGCGGCACCGTGGTCGCGGCCGGAACACCGGAGCAGGTGGCCCAGGAGCCGGCCAGCCACACCGGCCGGTTCATCGCCGAGATCCTGGGCACCGACGCGGTGGCGCAGACCAAACCGATCACGTTGGTCGCCCCGCCGTCTCGGCCCAAGGCGCGCTCCGCCCGCCGCGCGGCGAAGACACGCGACCGGAAGAGCGCCTGAGCGGCCTGCCGCTGGCCGGGGCATCGGCCGCACGCGCCTGCGCCGGTGCCCTCCGCCCCCACGGGTGGAACGCTGCAGCGGTCCCGTCCGTCTCATGGGCGATCGACTTAGGGTGGTGACGTGGCTGATCCCTCCACCTATCGTCCCCGGCCAGGGGAGATCCCCGAATCGCCGGGCGTGTACCGCTTCCTGGACGCCTACGGCCGAGTCATCTACGTGGGCAAGGCGAAGAACCTGCGTGCCCGCTTGTCGTCCTACTTCGGCAACCTCGCCGGCCTGCACCAGCGCACCCAGCAGATGGTCACCACCGCGGCGTCGGTGGACTGGACGGTGGTCAACAACGAGGTGGAGTCCCTCGCGCTGGAGTACGCGTGGATCAAGGAGTTCGAGCCGCGGTTCAACGTCAAGTACCGCGACGACAAGTCCTACCCGTACCTGGCGGTGACGATGGGGGAGGAGTTCCCCCGGGTCCAGGTGATGCGGGGCGCGAAACGGCCCGGCACCCGCTACTTCGGGCCCTACTCGCACGCCTGGGCGATCCGGGAGACGGTGGACCTGCTGCTGCGGGTTTTCCCGATCCGGTCATGCTCGGCCGGTGTGTTCAAGCGTGCCCAGGCCGCCGGCCGGCCGTGCCTGCTGGGCTACATCGACAAGTGCTCGGCACCGTGCGTGGGCCGCATCTCCGCCGAGGACCACCGGGCGCTGGCCGAGGACTTCTGCGACTTCATGGCAGGGCGTACCGCGCAGTTCGAACGGCGCCTGGAAGAGCAGATGAAACAGGCCGCGGCCGAGCAGGACTACGAGCGAGCCGCCCGGTTGCGCGACGACATCGCCGCGCTGCGCACGGTGGTGGAGAAGAACGCCGTCGTGCTGCCGGACGGCACCGATGCGGACGTGTTCGCCATGGCAGCGGACGAGCTCGAGGCCTCGGTGCAGGTGTTCCACGTGCGCGGCGGACGCATCCGCGGTCAGCGCGGGTGGGTGACCGAACGGGTCGAGGAACTCTCCGAGGGCGAGCTGGTCGAGCGGCTGCTGCAACAGGTCTACGGCGAGGCCTCCGGCACAGAAGCCGTGCCCCGCGAGGTGATCGTGCCCGCCGAGCCGGATAACCTCGAGCAGGTACAGACCTGGCTACGCGGACTGCGCGGCTCCGCGGTGCAGGTGCGGGTGGCCAAACGGGGCGACAAACGCCGACTGGCCGAGACGGTGCACGCCAACGCCCAGCAGGCGCTGGCACTGCACAAGACCCGCCGGGCCGGCGACCTGACCGCCCGGTCGGCGGCGCTGTCCCAGCTCCAGGAGTACCTGGAGCTACCGGCCTCGCCGCTGCGGATCGAGTGCTACGACGTCTCCCACACCCAGGGCAGTGAGCAGGTGGCCTCGATGGTGGTGTTCGAGGACGGGCTGCCGCGCAAGAGCGAGTACCGCCGGTTCGTGGTCCGCGGCCCCGAGGGGGACGGCGCCCGGGACGACACCGAGGCGATGTACGAGGTGCTCACCCGCCGGTTCCGCCGGTACCTGGCCGGAGTGCGCGGCTCGGGCACCGAGGCCGACGACGTGACGGTCGTGAGCGCGAAACTCACCACGGACCGAACGCCGGAAAGCGACTCGCCCCGGGCCACGGCGGCCGTGTCCGCGCCGGCGGCCACCGGGCCGGCAGAGCAGGGTCCGGCACAGGGTCCGGCCCAGCAGGATCCGGCCGCCACGCCCGCCGGCGATGGCGGGTCGCCGGCGCGATCCGGGAGCCTGGCGTTGACCGACGGTGCCGCGTCGCCCGAGCCGGCCGTCCCCGCCCAGCAGCGCTTCGCCTACCCCCCGCAACTCGTCGTCGTCGATGGCGGCGCCCCACAGGTCTCGGCCGCCGACCGCGCCCTGCAGGACCTGGGGATCGAGGACGTCCCGGTGATCGGCCTGGCCAAGCGGCTGGAGGAGGTGTGGATACCCGGGGAGGACTACCCCCTGGTACTGCCGCGCACCTCCGATGCCCTGTTCCTGCTGCAACGCATCCGGGACGAGGCCCATCGCTTCGCCATCAGCCACCACCGTTCCCGGCGCAGTAAGGCCATGACCCGTTCGGTGCTCGATGAGATCCCGGGTCTGGGACCGGCACGCCAGCGCGCACTTCTGGAGAAGTTCGGCTCCGTCAAGGCATTGCGGCAGGCGAGCGTGGAGGAGATCCGCACCGTGCCCGGTATCGGTGCGGCCCTGGCGCGGACCATCCATGAGTCGCTGAACCCCCTCCCGGACGAGGGGACCATGAGATCCTAAGGGGCATGAGTGCGGTTGACGACCCCAGGGCCCCGGACACGGCTGACCGGATGGAGGAGCAACCCCCCACGTCCACGTTCCCCGACGGAATCCCGCTGCTGGACGCCCAGACCCCGCCGCCCGCGCAGACCCGCCCGGAGATCCTCATCATCACCGGGATGTCGGGCGCCGGCCGCTCCCGGGCAGCGGCGGTGCTGGAGGACCTGGACTGGTACGTGGTGGACAACCTGCCGCCGCGGATGCTGCACGCGCTGGCCGGGATGATGACGCCAACCGAGGGCGGGGTACGGCGCCTGGCCGCCGTGGTGGACGTGCGGTCCCGGGAGTTCTTCGCCGACCTGATCGACGTGCTGGCCGAGCTGCGCCGGCGCAACATGGAGTACCGGATCCTGTTCCTGGACGCCGACGACGAGGTGCTGGTGCGGCGGTTCGAGCAGGTTCGGCGCCCCCACCCGCTGCAGGGCGAGGGCAGGATGCTCGACGGAATCCGCGAGGAGCGCCGGCTGCTGGAGCATCTACGCAAGCGATCGGACGTGGTGATCGACACCACTAACACCTCGGTGCACGACCTGGCCCGCCAGGTCCGCGAGCTCCTCGCCGAGGCCGATCAGACCGGCCTGACGATCACGCTCCTGTCCTTCGGGTTCAAGTACGGGTTGCCGATGGACGCCGACCACGTGGTGGACGTGCGGTTCCTGTCCAACCCCTACTGGGTGACCGAACTGCGCCACCTGACCGGTAAGGACGAACCGGTACGCGATTACGTGCTGTCCCTGCCGGGTGCGGCGGACTTCGTGAAACGGTACGTGGACGCGATCGAGCCGGTGCTCGACGGCTACCTACGGGAACAGAAGCCGTACGTCACCATGGCGGTGGGCTGCACCGGGGGCAAGCACCGGTCGGTGGCGCTGAGTGAGGCGATCGCCCAGGAACTGCGGGCCCGCGGGCAGCAGGCGGCCGTGATCCACAGGGACCTGGGGCGCGAATGAGCAGTACGACCACCCGCCGGGGCCTGCGGCAACGGGAGGCCCCGCTGAAGGTCGTCGCGCTCGGCGGCGGCCATGGCCTGGCCGCTTCGCTGCGGGCGTTGCGGCACGTGACCAGCGATGTCACCGCGATCGTGACGGTGGCCGACGACGGCGGTTCCTCCGGACGACTGCGCCAGGAGCTGGGGGTGCTACCGCCCGGGGACCTGCGGATGGCCCTGTCCGCACTGTGCGATGAGTCCGACTGGGGGCATACCTGGTCCGACGTCCTGCAGCACCGGTTCAGCTCGGCCGGCCCCCTGGACGGACATGCCCTGGGCAACCTGCTGATCGTGTCGCTGTGGGAACTGCTGGGCGATGAGGTGGCCGGGCTGGACTGGGTGGGCAAGCTGCTCGGCGCTGCCGGCCGGGTACTGCCGATGGCTGCGGTGCCGTTGGAGATCCAGGCCGATGTGATCCTCCCCAACGGTCAGCAGACCCTGGTTCGCGGCCAGTCCCGGGTGGCGGTGACCTCCGGCAGGGTGCAACGGGTGCGGCTCATCCCTCCCGACCCGCCGGCCTGCCCCGAGGCGGTGGAGGCCATCCAGCGAGCCGACTGCGTGGTGCTGGGACCGGGGTCGTGGTTCACCTCGGTGATGCCCCATCTGCTGGTGCCGCAGATCGCCGATGCCCTCGCCGGTGCCAATATCACGCTGACGTTGAACCTGAGCCCGCAGAAGGACGAGACCTACGGTTACACCGCCGCCGACCACCTGCGCTCGCTACACTCCTATGCGCCGACACTGAATCTGGAGACAGTGATCGCCGACCCCACTGCCATCGAGGACCTGGACGAATTGCGATCCCACACACGTGACATCGGAGCCCGCCTGCTGCTGCGCCAGGTAGGCCAGGGCGACGGCGGGCCTTACCACGACCCGCTCCGGTTGGCGGCCGCCTACCGGGACGCGTTCGATCGCTACCTGGGTGACGTGGGGGAGAGGTCCCGATGAGTGGCAGGATGAAACTCATGTCACTGACCGCCGACGTGAAGGATGAACTCGCCCGGTTGAAGGTCGACCGGGTCTCCGCCCGCAAGGCCGAGGTCGCCGCGACCCTGCGGTTCGCCGGCGGCCTGCACATCATCTCCGGGCGGATCGTGATCGAGGCCGAACTGGACACCGGCATCGCGGCGCGCCGACTGCGCCAGGCCGTGCACGAGTTGTACGGGCACTCCAGCGAGGTGATCGTGGTCTCCGGCGGAGCACTGCGCCGGGGCAACCGGTACGTGGTGCGGGTGGTGCGCGACGGCGAAGCCCTCGCGCGGCAGACCGGCCTGCTGGACTCCCGGGGCCGCCCGGTGCGCGGGCTCCCGCCCCAGGTGGTGTCGGCCAGTGTGGGAGAGGCGGTGGCCGCCTGGCGGGGAGCGTTCCTGGCCCGCGGTTCGCTCACGGAGCCCGGACGCTCCTCGGCGCTGGAGGTCACCTGCCCCGGACCGGAGGCGGCGCTGGCGCTGGTGGGCGCGGCCCGCCGGCTGGAGATCATCGCCAAGGCCCGCGAAGTGCGCGGCGTGGACCGCGTGGTGATCCGCGACGGCGACGCCATCAGCGCGATCCTCACCCGGATGGGTGCCCACGACGCGGTGCTGGCGTGGGAGGAGCGCCGGATGCGGCGGGAGGTGCGGGGTACCGCGAACCGGTTGGCGAACTTCGACGATGCCAACCTGCGCCGTTCGGCGCAGGCCGCGGTCGCGGCCGGGGCGCGGGTGGAACGTGCCTTCGAGATCCTCGGCGAGGACATACCCGAGCACCTGCGCATGGCCGGCCGGTTGCGCCTGGAGCACAAGCAGGCGTCCCTGGAGGAACTCGGCCAGCTCTCCGACCCGCCGCTGACCAAGGATGCCGTCGCCGGGCGGATCCGCCGGTTACTGGCGATGGCGGACAAGCGCGCCTACGAACTCGGCGTCCCCGATACCGAGGCCAACCTGACCCAGGAGATGCTGGACCTCTGACCTCGGCCCGCGTGGGTCCTCGTCGCGCGCCGCCGCATCCGGGGGGTGTAGCGTTGACCGCGAACTTGCCGATAACACAGCCCCAACCAGACCACGCGCGATTCGCGCGATGAGGAGGACATTGTGACCATTCGCGTCGGAATCAACGGATTCGGCCGGATCGGACGGAGTTTCTTCCGTGCGGCGGCGGACACCGGTGCCGATATCGAGATCGTCGGCGTCAACGACCTCACCGACAACCAGACCCTGGCGCACCTGCTGACCTGGGACACCGCCTACGGCAAACTGCCCCAGGAGGTCAGTTACGACGACGAGCACATCATCGTCGGCGGCAAGAAGATCCGGGCCATGGCCGAACGCGACCCCTCGGCGCTGCCGTGGGGCGACCTGGGCGCCGACATCGTGATCGAGTCCACCGGACTGTTCACCGACGCCACCAAGGCCAAGGCGCACCTGGACGCCGGCGCCAAGAAGGTGCTGCTGTCCGCTCCGGGCAAGAACGAGGACGCCACCTTCGTGGTCGGGGTGAACCACACCGAGTACGACCCGGAGAACCACCACATCGTCTCCAACGCCTCCTGCACCACGAACTGCCTGGCGCCGCTGGCCAAGGCGATGCACGAATCGGTGGGCATCGAACGCGGCCTGATGACTACCGTGCACGCCTACACCGGCGACCAGAACCTCCAGGACGGCCCGCACAAGGACCTGCGCCGCGCCCGGGCGGCCGCGCTGAACATCGTGCCCACCAGCACCGGTGCCGCCAAGGCCATCTCCCTGGTGATGCCCGACCTGGCCGGCCGCCTCGACGGCTATGCGCTGCGCGTCCCGGTGATCACCGGTTCGGCCACCGACCTGACCTTCACCGCCTCCCGCGAGGTGACCGTGGAGGAGGTCAACGCCGCGGCCAAGGCCGCCGCCGAGGGGAGCCTGGCCGGTGTGCTGCAGTACTCCGAGGACCCGCTGGTCTCCAGCGACATCATCGGTAACCCGCACCCGAGCATCTTCGACGCACCGATGACCCGGGTGAACGGGAACCTGGTCAAGGTGGTGTCCTGGTACGACAACGAGTGGGGCTACTCGGTGAGCCTGACCCGGCTGACCGAGTACGTCGGCGAGCGCCTCTGAGGCGACCTCGTGACACCGCGCCCGCGCACCGCCTGCGCGGGCGCGGTTCACCCATGACCTGAAGGAGTGGCAATGAGCACCATCGAGTCCCTCGGCGAGTTGCGCGGCAAGAAGGTCCTGGTGCGCGCGGATTTCAACGTCCCCCTGGACGGGGACACGATCACCGACGACGGGCGCATCCGCGCCGCGCTACCCACCATCTCCCACCTCGTGCAGGCCGGTGCGGTGGTCATCCTCACCGCCCACCTCGGCCGTCCCAAGGGCCAGGTGGATCCCGCGTTCTCCCTGGCGCCGGTGGCCGAGCGGCTCAGCGAACTGCTCGGTCAGCGGGTGACCCTGGCGCCCGACGTCGTCGGTGCGGGCGCGGCGGACGCCGTCGCCGCAGCCGGTCCGGGCCAGGTGGTGCTGCTGGAGAACATCCGCTTCGATCCCCGGGAGACATCCAAGGACGACGCCGAGCGCCAGTCGCTGGCCGCGGACCTGGCGGCCCTGGCCGACGTGTTCGTCTCCGACGGGTTCGGCGTGGTGCACCGCAAGCAGGCCAGCGTGTATGACGTCGCCACGAAACTACCCAGCGCCATGGGACAGCTGGTGCAGCGGGAGATCGACGCGCTGAGCAGGGCGACGCAGGATCCCGCCCGGCCCTACGTCGTCGTGCTCGGCGGATCGAAGGTGTCGGACAAACTCGGCGTGATCGAGAACCTGCTGACCAAGGCGGACACCCTCTTGATCGGCGGCGGCATGGTGTTCACCTTCCTCGCCGCCCAAGGACACCAGGTGGGCAAGTCCCTCCTGGAGGCCGATCAGGTCGAGACCGTCCGGGGCTACTTGGACACCGCCCAGGCCCGCGACGTGCGCATCGTCCTGCCCGCCGATGTGGTGGTGGGTCCGGAGTTCTCCGCCGATGCCCCGCCCACCGTGGTGCCCGCCGACCAGATACCCGAGGACCAGATCGGTCTGGACATCGGGCCCGAGGCCGGCAAGGCCTTCGCCGCCGAGATCGAGCAGGCCCGCACCGTGGTGTGGAACGGCCCGATGGGTGTGTTCGAGTTCCCCGCCTACGCCGGCGGTACCAAGGCAGTGGCGCAGGCGATGATCAACGCCACCGCCGCCGGGGCGTTCACCATCGTCGGTGGTGGCGACTCGGCCGCGGCGGTCCGGACGCTGGACTTCGACGAGGACGGCTTCTCCCACATCTCCACCGGGGGCGGGGCGTCCCTGGAACTCCTCGAGGGCAAGACCCTGCCCGGCATCGACGTGCTCACCCGCTGACTCTGCCGGCCCCACCGGCCGGACCCGACCCACCAGCCAGAAAGGCCACATCCCATGGCGCACGCGCGCACCCCGCTGATGGCGGGCAACTGGAAGATGAATCTCGACCACCACGAGGCCACCCACCTGGTGCAGAAGCTCGCCTGGTCCCTGGACGACGCCAAACACGACTACGAGTCGGTGCAGGTCGCCGTCTGTGCCCCGTTCACCGACCTTCGTTCGGTGCAGACCCTCATCGACGCCGACAAGTTGCAGATCACCCTCGGCGCCCAGGATGTCTCCGCCCACGAGAAGGGCGCCTACACCGGTGAGGTGTCCGCCGCGATGCTCGCCCGCCTGGGCGTGACGTACGTGATCGTGGGGCACTCCGAACGCCGGCAGCACCACCACGAGGACGACGCCCTGGTCAACGCCAAGGCCACCGTCGCGCTCCGGCACGGCCTGACGCCGATCATCTGCGTCGGTGAGGGACTGGAGGTACGCCAGGAAGGGCGCCAGGTACCGCACACGCTGGCCCAGACCGAGGGTGCCCTGGCCGGTCTGGACGCGGACGCCGTGGCCGGCAGCGTGATCGCCTACGAACCGGTGTGGGCGATCGGCACCGGGGAGGTCGCCACCCCCGAG
The DNA here is from genome assembly GCA_938004115.1 of uncultured Ruaniaceae bacterium. GTDB lineage: Bacteria > Actinomycetota > Actinomycetes > Actinomycetales > Beutenbergiaceae > CALKWS01. The sequence goes on along the minus strand of CALKWS010000434.1, from coordinate 19 downwards.
GACGCCCAGGAGGTCTGCG
>CALKWS010000433.1 GCA_938004115.1 uncultured Ruaniaceae bacterium | reverse complement strand
GGAGGCAACGTTCGCCGAGCTGCACCGGGACTACGCGGAACTGGTCCGGCGGGTATTCAGCCGCCTCGGTGCGGAGGTGAGCCGGGGATGAGCGATCAAGAGAACCGCGGGCACGGCGCGGCTCACCGTCAGGGGGGCGGGCCGGAGGCGCGTACTCGGCGGCACACCGGTCCTGAGACGCCTGAGCAGACGGCTGCCCGCCGCCCCGGATTGGCGGCCCGGGCATTGATGGGTGTGGTGCGGGTGTATCAACTGGTGGTCTCCCCCTGGTTCGCCCCGCGATGCCGGTACTACCCGTCCTGCTCCCAGTACGCCGTCGACGCGGTGCGCCGGCACGGCGCGATCATGGGCACCGGCCTGGCGGTCTGGCGGGTATTGCGGTGCAATCCGTGGTCGTTGGGGGGCGTCGATCACGTCCCCGAGCACCTTCGCGCACGGCGTACCCTCATAGGCAGTTCCCCGGCGAGTTCACGACGGTCGGCGCCCACGCGCGCTGATCGTGACCAGATGTAGCGGAAAGAGCGCTTCTTCCAAATGAGTTTCTTCGACAGTGTCCTGTACCCGATCAAGTGGGTCGTGGCTTGGATCATGGTCGGCGCCCATGACGCGCTGACCTGGCTTGGGTTGGACTCGGCCAGCGGGGTGACCTGGGCGCTGTCCATCGTCGCGCTGGTGATCGTGATCCGGATCCTGCTGATCCCGTTGTTCGTGCGGCAGATCAAGGCACAACGAGGCATGCAGATCCTGCAGCCGGACATCCAGAAGTTGCAGAAGAAGTACAAGGGGAAGACCGACCCCGCCTCCCGGCAGGCCATGCAGCAGGAGATGATGGCCCTGTACCGGGAGCACGGCACCACCCCGTTCGCCTCCTGTCTTCCGCTGCTGGCGCAGATGCCGATCTTCTTCGCGCTGTTCCGGGTGCTGTGGTCGATGCCGGTGCTCGCCCGCGGCGAGTATCCGCGCGGGGATGGCACGAGCATCGGCGGCCTGACGCAGGACCTGGCCATCGAGTTCGAGTCGTCCACCATCTTCGGTGCCACCCTGTCGGCAACCTTCCTGCGGTCCGACGACATCGAAGTCAAGATCGTCTCCGTCGTGCTCATCGTGCTGATGTCGCTGACGATGCTGTTCACCCAGCGGCAGTTGACGATGAAGAACATGCCGTCCACGGCGATGGACAACCCGATGGCCCGGCAGCAGCGGATGCTGATGTACATCCTGCCGGTCGTGTTCGCCGTCACCGGCGTGAACTTCCCGATCGGTGTGCTGATCTACTGGACCACCACCAACGTGTGGACATTAGGACAACAGTTCTATGTCATCCGGAACAATCCCACGCCCGGATCGGAGGCCTACCGGCTGCGCGAGGAGCGCAAGGCCCGCAGGGCCGCCCGGCGCGGGCAGCCTTTGGAGGATGAGCCGCAGGCCGAGGCGGAGCCGGAGAAACCCCGCGGCCAGCGTCAGCAACCGGTTGGTAAAGCCCGTGCAAAGAAACTGGGCGTGAAGCCGGGCACCTTGCCCCCAGGACCACAGCAGGACGA
>CALKWS010000432.1 GCA_938004115.1 uncultured Ruaniaceae bacterium | reverse complement strand
GGCGGGGCCACGGTGCAGGTGGGCGATGTGGTGGTGGCCGACGACGACGGCGCCTTGGTGATCCCGCCGCACCTGGTGCAGGAGGTGCTCAGCGACGCCGAGGTCCAGGAGGCCGAGGAGGCCTTCATCGCCCAGATGGTCGCCCAGGGCGAGTCCGTGGACGGCCTGTACCCGATGAACGCCACCTGGCGGGAGAGGTTCGGCCAGTGGCAGGCCGAACGTGAAAGGCACACACCATGAAGTTCCGCAGCGACCCGGCCCGCATCCGCGGTGCCCTGGCCCCGGTCGTCACCCCCTTCACCCAGGACGGGCAGGTGGATCACGACTCCCTGCGCCGGCTGGTGCGGTGGCAACTCGCCAACGGCTCGGCCGGCATCTCCATCGGAGGATCCACCGGGGAACCCTCCGCGCAGAGCCTGGCCGAACGGGCCGAGGCGATCCGCACCGTGGCCGAGGAGATCGACGACCGCGTACCGTTCCTGCCCGGCACCGGCTCGGCCCGGCTGGATGAGACGCTGGAACTCACCGCCATCGCCCGGGACGCCGGTGCGGACATGGCCCTGATCATCACCCCCTACTACTCCCGGCCCACCCAGGAATCGCTGTACACCTGGTACTCCACCGTGGCGCGGGAGTTCCCGGACCTGCCGATCGTGGCCTACAACGTGCCGGTGCGGACCGCGGTGGACCTGGCCCCGGACACCTTCGCCCGCCTGTACCGGGACCACGAGAACATCGTGGGCATCAAGGAGACCACCAAGGACTTCGAACACTTCTCCCGCACCATGCACCTGTGCGGGCCGGAGGTGCTGATGTGGTCCGGCATCGAGTTGCTCTGCCTGCCGCTGCTGTCGATCGGCGGGGCGGGCTTCATCTCCGCGCTGTCCAACATCGCCCCGGCCGCCGTCGCCCAGACCTATACCGCCGCGGAGTCCGGCGACTGGCAGCGGGCCCGGGAACTGCACTACGGCGTGCACCCCCTGGTGGACCTGCTGTTCGCCGAGACCAACCCGGTGCCGGCCAAATGGCTCCTGGCCAGGCGCGGCCTGCTCGCCTCCGATCACGTGCGCCCCCCGCTCACCCCGCTGACCGAACAGGGTCGGGCGCGGGTGCTGGAACTGGCCGCCCAGGCCGAGGAGTACCTCACCCCGGTGGAAGGAATCTGACCATGCCCACCACACCAGCCCACGGGTCCGCGACGGGCGAGCGCAGCGGGATGCCGAGTACGGCCCCCGCCCCACCGCCCGGCACCCCCGACCTCATCCGGCACTACATCAACGGTCAGGCACGGGACTCCGGCACCGGGGAGACCTTCGAGGTGCTCGACCCCACCACGAACGCCACCTACGTGCACGCCGCGGCCGGCCAGGGCGCTGACGTCGACGCCGCGGTGGCCTCCGCGCGCGCCGCGTTCACCGACGGGCCCTGGCCGAGGATGAAGAACCGGGAACGGGCCCGGGTGCTGAACCGGATCGCCGATGCGGTGCAGGCCCAGGACCAGGCGCTGGCCGCGATGGAGTCCTTCGATACCGGTCTGCCGATCACCCAGGCCCGCGGCCAGGCGCGGCGCGCCGCGGAGAACTTCCGCTTCTTCGCCGACCTGATCGTGGCCGGGGTGGACGACGCGTTCAAGGTGCCGGGGATGCAGATGAACTACGTCAACCGGTCCCCGGTGGGCGTGGCCGGTCTGATCACCCCGTGGAACACCCCGTTCATGCTCTCCTCCTGGAAACTCGCCCCGGCGCTGGCCTCCGGGTGCACCGTGGTGCTCAAACCCGCGGAGTTCACCCCGCTGTCGGCGTCCTTGTGGGCGGGCATCTTCGAGGAGGCCGGCCTGCCCGAAGGGGTGTTCAACCTGGTCAACGGGATCGGGGAGGTGGCCGGGGACGCGCTGGTCAAGCACCCCGGGGTGGACCTGATCTCCTTCACCGGGGAGACCACCACCGGCGAGGTGATCTTCGCCAATGCCGCCCCCACGCTGAAGGGGCTGTCGATGGAACTGGGCGGTAAGTCCCCGGCGATCGTGTTCGCCGACGCGGACCTGGACGCCGCGCTGGACTCCACCCTGTTCGGGGTGTTCTCCCTCAACGGGGAACGCTGCACGGCCTCCTCCCGGATCCTGGTGGAACGCAGCGTCTACGAGGACTTCGTCACCGCCTACGCCGCCCGGGCGCAGAACATCAAGGTGGGCCCGCCGTCGGACCCGGACACCGAGGTGGGTGCCCTGGTGCACCCGGAGCACTACGCGAAGGTGATGGATTACGTGCGGATCGGCACCGGCGAGGCACGGTTGGTGGCCGGCGGGACGCGTCCGGAGCACCTGCCGGAGGGTAATTACCTGGCGCCCACGGTGTTCGCCGATGTGCCGCCCACCGCGCGGATCTTCCAGGAGGAGATCTTCGGGCCGGTGGTGGCCATCACCCCGTTCGACACCGACGCCGAGGCGATCGCCCTGGCCAACGACGTGCGGTACGGCCTGGCCGGCTACGTGTGGACCAACGACCTCACCCGCGCCCACACCGTGGCCGATCGGATCCAGGCGGGCATGGTGTGGATCAACTCCCACAACGTGCGCGACCTGCGTTCCCCGTTCGGCGGGATCAAGGCCTCCGGCCTGGGCCAGGAGGGCGGGTACCGGTCACTGGACTTCTACACCCAGCAGAAGGCGGTGCACATCACCCTCGGCGAGGTGCACACCGCTAGGTTCGGCGCCACCGGGTACGACTCCGGGGACGAGTTCTTCGCCGCCGCGAACCTGCAGGCCTGAGGGAGGGCAC
>CALKWS010000431.1 GCA_938004115.1 uncultured Ruaniaceae bacterium | reverse complement strand
CGCAGGGACTGCGGGCCGCCGACGACGGCGATGTGTTGGTGCCCCAGTTCCAGCAGGTGGTCGGTAGCGAGCCGCCCGCCCGCCACATCGTCCACCGACACCGAGCACTCGTTGGTCAGTTCCGTACCGCGGTCCACCAGGACCACCGAGATACCCCGGGCCCTCAGCCGGGCGAGCGCCTTGCTCCCGGCGTCGACGGGGGAGAGGAGCACGCCTTCAGCACGGATCCGTTCGAACAGTCCCAGGTGCCGGGCCTCCCGCGCAGGATCCTCACCGCTGTTGGCCACCATCAGCGAATACCCGGTCTCGGAGATCACCTGCTCGGCGCCGAAGGCCACGTCGGTGAAGAACGGGTTCCCGGCGTCCAGCACCACCAGGCCGATCATCCCGCTCTGCCCGGCCCGTAACTGGCGCGCGGACTCGTTCCGCACATAGTCGAGTTTCTCCACCGCCGCCTGGACCCGCTCCCGGGTACGCGCAGACACCCGATGCGGATGATTGAGGACGTTGGACACCGTCCCCACCGACACCCCGGCCAAGGACGCCACGTCCTGGATGCTCGTCCGCCCGCTTGGCATGGCACCTCATCTCTACACCCGGTTGCAACGTTACAACCTCGCCGCTGGTGGAGTCATCGTGACCTAAGCGTTATCCGCCCCACCGTTGACGAGACCAGGCCGCCCAAGTAGTTTAACGCCATATTGAATCGATTCACTTCGATGATGGCGAGACAGGGATGTCGGAACAAGACCAAGCAGCGTCAACGACCAAGCCTCCGGTGCTCGCCCTGCGCGATGCGCACAAGAGTTTCGGCGCCGTGCAGGCCCTCCGCGGTGCGCACCTGGAGTTGTACGCCGGGGAATCGCACGCGCTGGTCGGCGAGAACGGTGCCGGCAAGTCCACCCTCATCAAAGTGCTCGCCGGCGTCCATCAACCGGATTCCGGCACGATCGCCCTGGACGGCGAGCCCGTCACCTTCCGCAGCACCGCCGACGCCCTGGCCGCCGGGATCGCGGTCATCTACCAGGAACCCACCCTGTTCCCCGACCTCACCGTCGCGGAGAACATCTTCGTGGGCCGCCAGCCGCAGGGCCGCGGGCGCACGATCGACCGCCGGGCGATGAACGCCGCAGCGACCGAGTTGTTCACCCGGCTCGGCGTGCCCCTGCACCCCGACCGTCTCGCTCGCGGACTGTCCATCGCCGACCAGCAACTCGTCGAGATCGCCAAGGCGCTGTCGGTGGGCGCCCGCGTGCTGATCATGGACGAGCCCACCGCCGCCCTGTCAGGCGTAGAGGTGGACCGGCTCTTCGCCGTCGTCCGCGGTCTGCGCGAGGACGGTGCCGCGGTCCTGTTCATCTCCCACCGCTTCAGCGAGGTCGAGGCCCTGTGCCAGCGGGTCACGGTGATGCGCGACGGCCAGCACGTGTCCACCGACCTCATGCCGGACGTCACCACCGACGAACTCGTCCGGCGCATGGTCGGCCGGGAACTCTCCGCGATGTTCGCCAAGGAGGACGTCCCGGCCGGCGAGGTGGTCCTCGAGGTGGAGGGGTTGACCCGGGAGGGGGTCTTCGCCGACGTCACCTTCCAGGTCCGCGCCGGGGAGATCGTCGCCCTCGCCGGCCTGGTGGGCTCGGGGCGCTCGGAGGTGGTGCAGAGCATCTTCGGCGTCGACCGGCGCGACGCCGGGACCGTGCGGGTCGCCGGGCGCGTGCTCCCACCGAACCGTCCGCGCGCGGCGATGGCCGCGGGCCTGGCCCTGGTCCCGGAGGACCGGCGCCAGCAGGGGCTGATCCTGGACCTGTCCATCCAGCGCAACATCACCCTGCCGCGCGCCCGGCAACTGGCCACCCTCGGTCTGCTCACCGGCCACAGCGAACGCCGGTCCGCCGCCGAGTGGGCCCGCCGCCTGCACACCCGGTTCGCCCGTCTCGCCGACCCCGTGGCCACCCTCTCCGGGGGTAACCAGCAGAAGGTCGTGCTGGCCAAGTGGTTGTCCACCGAGCCGAAGGTGCTCATCGTCGATGAACCCACTCGCGGCATCGACGTCGCCACCAAGGCCGAGGTCCACCGTCTCATGTCGGACCTGGCCGCCCGAGGTGTGGCGATCCTCGCCGTCTCCTCCGAGCTGCCCGAGGTGCTCGGCATGGCCGACCGCGTCCTGGTGATGCGCGAGGGCCGGCTGGCCGCGGATCTGCCGCGGGCCGAGGCGACCGAGGAATCCATCATCCGCGCCGGGACGGGGGCCGCCGCATGACCACCACCACCCGTCCGCCCAGCGCAGCACCCGAACGCCAGGACCAGTGGACCCAGCGCCTGCGCGGCCTGTTCGGCGCACGGATCCTCGGCCTCGTGCTCGCCCTGGCCATCCTCATCGCGGTCACCACGCTGTTGAACCCGCGCTTCCTATCGGGGCAGAGCGTGCGGGACATCCTGCTGGCCGCGGCGATCAGCGTGCTGCTCGCCTCCGGCATGACGATGGTGATCCTCACCCGGGGGATCGACCTGTCCGTCGGATCGGTACTAGGGCTGTCCGCCTTCGGCACCGCGACCTTCCTCAGTGAGTACGAACTGGCGGTGCCACTGGCGGTGCTGCTCGGCGTCGTCATCGGGTCCCTGTGCGGTGCGATCAACGGAGCACTCATCACGGTGGGCGGGGTGCCGCCGCTGGTCGCCACGCTAGGGACGCTCTACCTCTTCCGCGGCATCGTCTACTTCTGGGCCGGCGGCTCGCGCATCAGCGCCGGGGACATGCCCCGCTCGTTCCTCGACTTCGGTACCGCCCGGATCCTCGGCTTCCCGTACCTCACCCTCATCGCCGTGGTGATGGCTATCGCGGTCGGTGTGTACCTGGCCCGGTACCGCTCCGGCCGGGACCTGTACGCCCTCGGGTCCAGCCCGGAGGCCGCCAGGCTCGCCGGCATCCCCGCCACGCGCCGGCTGATGGGCGCCTACATCATGGCCGGCACGCTCTCCGGGCTCGGCGGGGTCCTCTACGCCGCGCGCTACGGCACCGTCGACGCCTCCGCCGGCAACGGCCTGGAACTGGACATCGTGGCCGCCGTGGTGGTCGGTGGCGTGGCCATCTTCGGCGGCAGCGGCACCGTGTTCGGCGCGGCGCTGGGCGCGCTACTGCTCACCGTCATCAACAACGCCCTGCCCTCCCTGGGCATCGACCAGTTCTGGCAGCGGGCGATCGTCGGCGCCCTCATCATCGGCGCCATCGCCCTGGACCGGATCGTCGCGGTACGCACTGCGGCCGCCGCGCGGAAGGCCACTACCCATGTCCACTGACACCCCACTGCGCACCGCGGACACCGCCCCCACCGCGCCCGTCACTCGTACCCGCCGCACCCTGGGCTGGGACGCGGCCATCATCGCCGTCACCCTGGCGTTCCTGGTGGTGGCCTCGCTCGGTGTGGAGCACTTCGGCACCGCCCGTAACTTCGGCTTCCTGGTGCTCGACCTGGCCCCGATCCTGCTGCTGGCCCTGCCGATGACGCTCATCATCATCACCGGGGACATCGACCTGTCCGTGGCCTCGATGGTGGGCCTGACCTCCAGCGCGATCGGCGTGATGTGGGACGCCGGACTGCCGCTGGAGACGATCCTGGTGCTCGCGGTGGTCCTCGGAGCGATCCTCGGCGCGGTCAACGGTTTCTTCGTCGCGGTGCTCGGCCTGCCCGCGCTCGCGGTGACCATCGGCACGCTCGCGCTGTACCGGGGCCTGTCCTATGTGCTGCTGGGGGACAGCGCGGTGGCCACCTTCCCCCGGTCCTTCACCGGCTGGACCATCGGCTCGGTGGGCTGGATGCCCAATATCCTGCCCGGGCTGCTCCTGCTGGTGGCCGTGTTCGCCGTCGTGCTGCACGCCACGCCCGCGGGCCGGGCGATCTACGCGATCGGCGCGAACGTCACCGCCGCCGCCTACGCCGGCATCCGGGTGATGCGCACCCGCTTCCTGCTCTTCGTCACCTCCGGTGCGGTGGCCGGCCTCGTCGGAGCCTTCTGGACGATGCGCTTCTCCAGCGCCCGCGCCGACAACGCCTTCGGGCTCGAACTGACCGTCGTGGCCGCGGTCCTGCTCGGCGGGGTGTCGATCTTCGGTGGCAAGGGCTCCCTGCCCGGGGTGTTCGCCGGCGTCGTGCTGCTGATGTCCCTGCAGAACGCGTTGCGGCTGGAGCGCATCTCCACCGAAGCCCTCACCGTGGTCACCGGCTCCCTGCTGATCATCTCCGTGTTGCTTCCGAACGTGCTCGCGCGCGTCCGTACCGCGCTGCGCCGGCGCAGACCCCCCGAACCTGACCAAACCCCCACCGCCGCACCCGCGGCACAACGAAAGGAATCGCCATGACGAGGACGCAACGACGCACTCGTGTCATCGCACTGACGCTCGGCCTCGGCCTAGCGCTCTCCGCCTGCGGTGGCACCACCCAGGACAGTGTGGAGGAGGATCAGGACACCGGCGCCGACCAGACCGAGGACGCCGGTGCCGACGACGCCGACGACGGCGGCCAGGCAGCCGGCGACGGTGAGTTCGCCGAGGACCTGGCCATCACCATGCTGCCCAAGTCGGTGAACAACCCGTACTTCGAGACCTCCTCGGAGGG
>CALKWS010000430.1 GCA_938004115.1 uncultured Ruaniaceae bacterium | reverse complement strand
AGGCAGGCCGGGATGCCGCCAATTCATGGTGGCTGAGTCCGGTGGGACGTGGTGCCCCGGAGCGCGATGAGGTCGTGATCAAGTTGGCGTTGGCAGTGACTGTTCCTGGGGTCGACGTGCGGGCGGTGGTGCAGAGCCAACGCAAGGAAACCATGCGGGCGCTGCGGGACTACACCCGATTGAAAGCCAGCGATGAGGGCGGGCCGGACAGGGATCTTGCCTGGGCATTGGTGCTGGAGCACCACATCTTTGTCACTGAGTCCGAGGTGCGGTGGCTCGATCACATCGAAGCGGCAGTAGAACGGGCACAAGGACGAGTGGGACCAGTGGCGGGGCGAGGGACCCAACCAGGTGGCGGACCGAACCCCTCTGATACCTCGGAGCACCGGGCCGGTGCGACCAGTTCGAGCGTGGGGCGGCAGTAATGGATCACTCAGGCATTGGCGATGGGCGCGTGTTGGGTCCTGGGCCGGTGGTGCTGCGGATGACCCGGGTAAGTCGTGTGCATGGGGCGGGACCGCGGCAGGTCACTGCGCTGGATGAGGTGAGCCTGAATGTGCGGATGGGTGAACTCGTGGCGGTGATGGGCCCGTCGGGGTCAGGCAAGTCGACACTGCTGCACCTTGCCGGAGGTCTGGATACCCCGACCGCGGGGCAGGTGGAACTCACCGGCGATGAGATCAGTGCGATGCGCATTGACGAGCGGGCGCGGTTGCGCCGGCGTCGCATCGGTTACGTGTTTCAGGACTTCAACCTGATCCCCGCTCTGACGGCAGCGGAGAATGTTGCATTGCCTCGGGAACTGGACGGGATGCGGCCGCGCAGAGCGCGGGTGGAGGCAATGGCCGCTTTGGAGGCGGTGGGGATTCCTGACCTGGCGGGTCGGTTCCCGGAGGAGATGTCGGGTGGTCAGCAGCAGCGTGTTGCGATCGCCCGGGCCTTGGTGGGACCGCGCCGGTTGGTTCTGGCGGATGAGCCTACTGGGGCGTTGGACTCCGCGGCCGGGGAAACGGTGATGCGAATCCTGCGCCAGCGGATCGACGCCGGCGCGGCTGGATTGCTGGTGACGCATGAACCGCGTTTTGCTGCGTGGGCTGATCGCACGGTGTTCCTGCGCGACGGTCGCCTGGTGGACACCTTGAGTGATGATGACCCATCCGTGTTGCTGACGCCTGCGGTCGGCGGCGCTGGAGGCGGGGATGAATAACTTGCCGGGCCGCTGGCAGGCAGTGGGGCGTTTGGCGTGGCGCGATGCGATGCGGCACAAGGCGCGCACCGCGGTTGTGGTGGCGATGTTGGTGCTGCCTGTGTTCGCCGGAACGTTCTTGACGACGATGGCACGTTCCTTGGTGGAGACACCGGAGACGATGGTCCAGACCCGGCTGGGGGACGACGCCCAGGCGCTGGTGGAACCCCGGGCCTGTACGCGGGTGCAGCAGCACCCCACATCGGGTACGTCGGTCTGTGAGGGCAGCGATGAGACCGAGCGTGCAACACCGGCGCAGATCCAGGCGCTATTACCCGCCGGCGCTGACATGGTTGCCCAATACCACGGCGTAGCAGACTTGCGTACGAGCGAGGCCCTCGTTGGGGCTGAGTGGATGCAGGTGGACACTCTCGCGGTTCCAGGGCTGGTCCCGGTCCGCAGCGGGGTTAGCCCGGCGGGACCAGGTCACGTTGTCATTGACTCGCGCACCGCCGATCGCGTCGGGGTGGCTATCGGCGAGGACCTCGAAATTTCCCACGATGCCCACACCGTCGACCTGACCGTAGTCGGCCTGGCGCCCCCGAGCCGCAACCCACAGTTGTTCCTTGGCGCCGGCACCATTCCTATCGAAGATCAAGAACCCTCAGGGTGGCTCGTGGTCGGACACCCCGTGACGTGGGAGACGGTGCGCAACTTGAATGAAATTGGCGCGCTGGTATTCAGCCGACACGTCGCCCACGAGCCGCCTCCCGATGAAGAGATACCCCAAGGAATGGGCCAAGCATCCTGGGACACTGATCGCGTCGGCCTACTGGCCGCGGTGGGGGCGATCGGTCTGGTGCAGGCAGTCTCGCTCATCGGCCCGGCTTTCGCCGTAGGGGCACGACGCTCAGTTCGCGATCTGGCGCTGGTGGCTGCCAGCGGCGGGCGCCCACGGGACCTGTACCAGATCGTGCAGGCAGCCGGCTTCATCGCGGGCGCACTTGCCGCAGTGATCGGCACCCTGCTTGGACTTGCGGCGGCGTGCGGTACCTACCTGGTCGCAACCAGACTGGGCTTCTCAATACCAAACTTGGTCTTACCGACCTGGGAGGTAGGGCTCATCGTGGCCCTGGCTCTAGTGGTCGGGGCGGCCGCGGCTTGGATCCCTGCGCGCGCTGCCGCAGCCCTGGATGTGGTAGCCGCACTGGGTGGTCGACGTAGTGAAGCAGCGCCACGAAGAAAAGTGCCCTGGGCGGGATTGGCAATCGCCGTGGCGGGTTTCGCCATGGCAGCAGGAGGCGCAGCGGGGCGATTTCCGGTCCTCATGGTCGGCGGCGTCCTGGGCATCCAACTCGGCTTAGTGATGTCGGCCGGCGCGATGATCAGCCTGGGCGCGCGACTAGCCCCCAAGATGAAAACACCGGTCAGATTCGCCCTTCGCGATGCACAGCGCCAGCGCAGCCGCACCGCGCCGGCCGTTGCAGCCGTCATGGTCGCTGTCGCTGGCGCCACGGCCGGCATGAGTTACATGAGCAGCGAAGCCGCAGCGAACAACGCATCCTGGACACCCGAAGCCCAAGACGGAACAGCCTATGTCGGTGGCTACCTACACAACGTCACGAGGGAAGAACAAGCCCAGATCTTCGAAGACGTCATGACCGTGGTTGAGCAGCAGGAACTGAACGCGGAAGTCAACACCGCCACGGTCCTTGCTGCCGCCGAACCGACCACCACTGTTGCGGTCTCGACCCAACCGGACCCTGATCGCGGTTGCCCGGCTGGTCTGACCCAGGAGCAGTGGGAAGCCGATCCGCGGTGCGAGGCCGGAACGCCTACCGCGAGTTGGGGGTGGCTCCAGGGAGTGATCATCGACGACGGAACATTGGTGGCTGCTTCCGGCTTGCCGGGGAGTGAAGAAGCGGCCCGGGCACTTGCACAGGGAGAAGTCGTCCTGACCGACGAGACACACATCTGGCCAGACGGTCGGGCTCATCTGGAACTTCAGGTGTTCGATGAGGACCACGGCGACCCCCGTCCACAGGTGCAGCAGTTGCCTGCGCACCACTTCCCGGTCCGTAGCCCGACCTACCGAATCATCCTGCCGCCCCAAGCAGTAGCGCAGTTCGACCTGGCTGAGTATGGCCTCGGACTCGTCACAGGGGGTGTGATGTTGACACCTCACGAGCCTTTCAGCACCGAGGAGATCGACCGGCTACGGCTTGCGATCTCTGAGATCAACGACCAGTTGATGGTGCAGGTGGAGGGCTGGCAGTCAGGCGATGATGAACTATCTTTCGCGCTGCTCCTGTCGGGCCTGGCGCTCATCGTCGCGCTAGTGGCTACCGGCCTGAGCGTGGGTCTTGCCGCCGCTGAATCGCGGCCCGACCTGGCCACACTGGCCGCCGTCGGTGCGAGCCCGCGCCTGCGACGGCACGTTGCTGGCGCCCAGGCTGGCGTGATCGTTGTACTCGGTACCTCCATCGGCGTGATCACCGGCCTAGCACTGGCCTATGTGCTGGGATTGTGGCAACAACAGTCAGACGGCTGGGGGAACCTTTGGGAGTTCACCGTCCCCTGGCTCGTTCCCGCCTCCGCGATCACTCTTCCCTTGATCACCGTCTGCGGAGCGATGCTGTTGACCCGGTCACAGTTGCCCACCATGCGTCGCGTCGCCTGAATCCTCTCTCCTGTTTTCCAGCAGCTCCAGCCCAGTCTGACGACCGCCGGATACGCGAGCGTCCGCGTTGCCTGCTTGGTCGCGTGTGTGCGCCAGGTTGCTTCGTAGTCGCTTCCGTCAGTGATGCACTTTCCCCTGCTTGTTTCGCGCGCCCAGGGGCTCTAGCGACGGCGAGAGCCCGACCGCAGCACGTCGGCGATCTCAGATATCTCCCCCAGTTGCCCAGAAGCGACGGCGATGACCAGGTCGTATGCCTCGTCGTTGGTGAGGGTGAGCCGGCGTC
>CALKWS010000429.1 GCA_938004115.1 uncultured Ruaniaceae bacterium | reverse complement strand
AACACCCACCCCACCCCCAACCATGGGCAGAGGTACCCATCAACCCCACCCACGCCAGAGCAACCCCGAGCCAGCCCGGTTCGCAAACCCCGGGAACCCACCGGTTCACCCCCCGAGACAGCGCCCGGCTCACCCCCGGGAACGCACCCGGTTCACCTCCGAGACAGCGTCCGGCTCACCCCCGTGAACGCACCCGGCGCACGTCGTAGAGCGCGACACCGAGCGTCACCAGCACCATCCCGGCCGTCAGGGTGAAGCCCAGGGAGATCGCGGTGGTCCAGTCCCCGCCGGCGAGCACCGCGAACGCGACGCCGGTGATCACGGCCAGCCCGATGGCGGTGCCGATCCGTTGACTGGTCTGTAACACCCCGCCGGCGCTGCCGGCGTAGTCCAGCGGCACCTCGGCCAGGGTGAGCGTCTGGTTCGGGGTGATGATCATCCCCTGGGCGACGCCGATGAACGCCAAGGTCAGCAGCATCCACCACACACTGATCGTGCCGGCAGCAGCCAACTGCACCACACCGATGCTCAGGCCCAGACCCACCAGGGCGCTGACCATCCCGATGATCAGGATGGTGCGGCCGTGCCGGGTGGCACCGCGCCCGGCCCCGTAGGAACTGACGGCGGACACCATCGCCGCCGGCAGGCCGATCAGCCCGGCCTCCAGGGCGCTGCGACCCAGACCGCTCTGCATGTACATCGCCACCAGCACCCACACGCTGGTGACGCCCATGAAGTACAGCCCGGAGATGAGCGTGCCGACGGAGAAGCTCCCGATCCGGAACAATTCCAGGTCCACCATCGGCGGGTGCCCGCGGCGCTTGTGGCGCCGCTCCCACCACGCCCACACGGCGAGCAAACCCAACCCGCCGGGCAGCAGCAGCCACACCCATGCGCCGGCGTCGCGTTCCACGAACGGGAGCAGTAGCGCCAGGACGGCCACGCCCAGCAGTACCGCACCGACGGGGTCCAGGTCACGCATGACGCCGCGTCCCGATCCGGTCCGCGCCGGGCGCATCGGGCGCGGCAGCCAGAGCAGGGCCAGCACGATGGTGGCGAGGCCGACCGGGACGTTCACCAGGAAGGTCCAGCGCCATCCGGCGGCAGGGCCGGCCATCTCGATGATCAGTCCGCCCAGCACCGGGCCGATCGCCACCGACACTCCCACCACCGCGCCCAGGGCGCCGTAGGCACGCCCCCGTTCGGGGCCCTCGAAGTACTGCTGGATGAAGCCGACCACCTGGGGCGTCAGCAGGCCCGACCCGAGTCCCTGCACGAACCTGGCGGCGTTCAGGGTGGTGGGGTCCGGCGCCAGCCCGGCGGCGATCGAGGACAGGGTGAACAGCGCCACGCCGATGATGAACAGCGGGCCCCGGCCCAGCAGGTCTCCGGCGCGCCCGGCCGCTACCAGCACCACACCGAAGGTGAGGGCATATCCGGTCAGCGCCCACTGCAGGTCCGAGTCGGTGGCGTCCAGCCCGATCTGGATCGCCGGGAGCACCACGTTGATGATGCTCACCGCGATCAGGGACATGAACACCGCCGCGAGCGCGACGCCGAGGATGCGCCAGCGTGCCGGGTCCGGGCCGTGGCCCGCTACCACCGGGTCCGGGCGGTGCCCCGCTACCACCGGGTCCGGGCCGTGTCCCGCGAGCAGCGGGTCGGGTGCGTGCTCCCGCTCCACCGGATCAACGCGCGCGGCCGGATCGCTGTGGGGGTGGTGCCGGCCGGATCCGTCTTTCGATTTCGACATCCGGCGATGATCGTAACCCGGCCGGGGTACGGCGTCGGGTACGGCGTCGGGCACAGGTCGGCCGGGTCGCCTTGGCGGGTACGCCGGCGCGCCGCCGGGTCGCCATCGGCGAGTACACCGGCGCGCGGGCGGGGCACTATCCTTCCTGTGACGCGGCGTCGCGCCATGGGGGCGCATGAGGGCGGGGAGGTAGGGCGTGTCCGAGGAAGAGTGGGCACCTGCTGCGCCGACGCCACTGCAGCAGGTGGCGGCGGTCCACTCACCGGGAACGGCCACACAGGTCCAGGTGGCCGGGTACTCGGACCTGGTGGAGATCGGCCGTGGCGGGGACAGCATCGTCTACCGGGCGCACCAACCGAGTGTGGGCCGGGACGTGGCGATCAAGGTGATCTCGGTGGCGGACCCGGCCACCGCGGCCCGGTTCCAACGGGAACTGGAGATCACCGTGCGCCTGGGCCGCCAGCACCCCCACATCGTGAACGTGCTGGACACCACCACCACCAGCGACGGAGACCCGTGCCTGGTGATGGACTTCCACGACCTGGGCTCCTTGCACGAGCGGTTGGTGGCGCACGGCCCGTTGCCGGTCTCGGAGGTGGTGGCCGCCGGCACCGCGGTGGCCGATGCGCTCACGTTCGCCCACCGCGCGGGGGTGTTGCACCGGGACGTCAAGCCGCAGAACATCCTGTTGCTGCCCACCTCCTACGTGCTCAGCGACTTCGGCATCGCGCGGATGGCCGACGCCGGGCACACCGCCACGATGGAACGGTTCAGTTACCGGCACGCCTCCCCGCAGGTGCTGGACGGGATGGAGCCCACCGAGGCCGACGACGTGTGGTCGTTGGGTTCCACGCTGTTCACCCTGCTGGAGGGTCGGGCGCCGTTCGCCGCGGACGACCCCGCGGACGACACCGCGCTGGCGTACCTGCGGCGGGTGCGCACCGGCACCCGGCGCCCGTTGCGCCGCACCGACCTACCGGCGGAACTGGCCGCGCTGGTGGAGGGGTGCCTGCAGCCCGACGTGACCCGGCGGGTACCGTCCGCCGCCCACGCATTGGCGGCATTGCGCGCGCTGCGCACCGAGGACCGGTCCTGGGACCCCTCCGCCGCCGCGCCCGCCAGGTCCACAGCCCCCTCCGCGCCCTCCGGCGACGCAGGACCGGGTCATGCCGCACCGGCGGCGGCGCCCGCCTCGGCATCCAGCCCGCCCGATCCCGGGGCGGCCTCCGGCGATACGCCGGCAGCGGACGACGACGCGCACATCTCCCAGCACACCGCACCTGCCCCGGTGGTCACCCCGCCTGACGAAGCCGCGGCGGCCCCGTCCACACCGGCCGGCGATGCCGTGTCACCCGACGAAGCCGTCCCTCAGGGCAGGATCGAGGCATCGGCTGCCGAGGCGCCGGCCGGCGACGCCGCGCCGCAGCCACGGTCGACCTCCGTCCCCGGCGGCGGGACCCCTCGGGTGGCCCCGTCCGCGTTGGCCCACCTGGGTTCGGCACCCGGTGCCGCCGCACCCGGACCGGGGGCGGCGGACGCGAGCGCCGATGCGGACGCCACCGGGATGCTGGCCGAAGACGAGCAGCCGACCACCTCCGGCGGTGAGGCGGGCGGCCGGGAGGATGCGTCGTCGTCCGCGGGCGGGCCGGCGCACTGGCGCCGCACGGTGGCCTTCCTCTCCGGGGTGCTGGTGGCCGGTGTGGCCCTGGGGGTGGGTTTCCACTTCGTGCGGCAGGCGACCGCACCCGAGCCACCACCGCCGGAAGAGCGCACCGCGATGGAGGTGCCCACCGATCCCGGCCCGGTGCCCACTTCCGACGGCCCCCAGCAGGCACCGGTGGGCGATCCCCGGTTCGCGCCGCAGAGCCTGGTGCTGGTGGACCGGGGTACGAGCGCCGAGTTGAGTTGGGCCGCGCCGGCCACCGAGGTGGACTACTACCTGGTGGTGCTGGTCACGGATGAGGGCCAGACGGTCGAGGTAGTCCAGATGGTGACCGCCCCGACCACCGAGTACACCGTCCAGGGCCTGGATCCGGACGACCCCTTCGAGTGCTTCGCCGTGGCCGGGTACGGGAACGAGGACGGGGAGATCCGCACCGGATCCTCGGATCTGGAGTGCCGCTAGCCCCCGTCTCACCTGCCGCCACCGGTCAACGTGGCCAGATCCACCAGCCCAGTCGCCGCCACCAGGGCGCCTGGCGCCGCAGATGGCGCTCCACCTGGGCCGCCAACGCCCAGTGGTCCGCTGTGCCCGGCGCATCGCCGGCGTCGCTGCTGGTCCCGGCAGGGTGTGGTTGCGCCGGTTCTGCGGCGCCGTGAACCGGGGGCTCAGCGGGGGCGAAGACGGACCGTTCGGCGTGCGCGGCGACCAGGGCGGCAGCCTCGCGCGCCGGGGGGTCCAGGGCGCCGGCCACCTGCGGTGCGGCCTTGTCCGGCGGGGCGGGACGGCCGGCCACGTCCATGGCTCGCAGGATCAGCGCCCAGGCGCCCGGAGCTCCGGCCCGGCGCCAGCGGAGGCGGCGCCGGGTCGCGAGGACGGCGCCGACCAGCACGGCCAGCACGAGCACTGCCAGGAGCACCGCGGCCAGCGTCACCAGGAGCGCCCCGCCGGCCTCCTGGGCCTCCTCCTGCGGCGCCTCGGTGCTGGTCGGGGTCTGTTCGGGCGTCGGGGTGGGTGTGGGCGCCGGCTCCTCCGACCCGGCCTCGGGAACCTCATCGGGCCGATCGACCTCGGTCACCACATCCGGGCTCGGGTCGAAGGGCACCCAGCCCACCCGGGAGAAGTACACCTCCGCCCACGCCCGCGCGTGCCCGCCGCGGACCGACAGTGGCCCCCCGCCGTCCAGGTCGGCGTCGGCTCCCAGGTCGAAACCCACCACCATTCGGGTGGGCAGGCCCGCGGCACGGCCGAGCACCGCGAAAGCGGCGGCGAACTGCTCCGTGCTGCCGACCTGACCGCCGTCGTCGGCCTCGGCGAACAGGAACTCCTGGATCCGCCCGTAGGAGGACCCGGACGGGGCCCGGTGGTCCAGCAGACGCTCACCGCGGACCGCTTCGCTGAGCGCCTCGGCCTGGTCCCACCGGGAGTCGATGCCCTCGACGATCTCCAGCGCCTCCGCGCGCAGTTCCTGCGGCACCCTGGGCAGTTCCAGGTACCGCGCGGCGTCTGCCGCCGGCGGCACCGCCGCCCGGGCCAGGTCCACCGTGGTC
>CALKWS010000428.1 GCA_938004115.1 uncultured Ruaniaceae bacterium | reverse complement strand
AGAAGGATCCGGCTGGCGCGGCGGGAAGGTCCTGACGTCGATGTGCGTTGCCTCCGGTGATGTCTACTCCACACGCGACCGTCGTCGTCATCGGAGCCGGCCAGGCCGGCCTGTCCGCGGCTTACCACCTGCAGCGACGCGGATTCTCCGGCGTCGCCGACTCCAGGACGCCCGCCGCCGCCCGGTCCGCCCCTGGCGGACATCGCGAGCGCCCCACCTACGTGGTGTTCGACGCCGAACAGGCACCGGGGGGCGCGTGGCAGCATCGGTGGGAGTCGCTGCGGATGAGCACCGTCAACGGGATCTTCGACCTGCCGGGCATGCCGGTGCCGCCGGTGGACCCGGACGAACCGAGCCGGGAGGCGGTGCCGCGGTACTTCTCGCACTACGAGCAGGAGCATGACTTCCCGATCCAGCGCCCGGTTCGCGTGCTCTCGGTGCGATCGGCCGGACCGGGACCGCAGGAGCACCTGGTGGTCAAGACCGACCGCGGCACGTGGACCGCGCAGTGGCTGATCAACGCCACCGGCACCTGGAACAACCCGGTGCTGCCGTACTACCCGGGCAAGCAGACGTTCGCCGGCCGGCAGTTGCACACCCGGGACTACGTGGCCGCGACGGAGTTCACCGGGCAACGCGTGGCCATCGTGGGCGGTGGGATCTCGGCGGTGCAGCAGCTGGAGGAGATCTCCCGGTACGCCACCACGTTCTGGTACACGCGCAGGAAACCGGTGTTCCATGCCGGGGAGTTCACCCCCGAAACCGGGCGGGAGGTGATCGCCAAGGTCACCGCCGACGTCGAGGAGGGCAGGCCGACCGGGTCGGTGGTCAGCTACACCGGGCTGGGGTGGACCCCGTACGCCCGCGCGGCCGCGGAGCGCGGGGCGCTGCGGCGCCGTCCGATGTTCACCGCGATCGAACCCGAGGGCGTGCGTGAGGCGGACGGATCCTTCACCCCGGTGGACGTGATCTTGTGGGCCACCGGTTTCAAGGCGGACCTGCGGCACCTGGATCCGCTCGACCTGCGCAACAGTGACGGCGGGATCATGCTGCGCGGGACCCAGGTGGCCGGCGAGCCGCGCGTGCACCTCATCGGATTCGGCCCGTCCCAATCCACCGTCGGCGCCAACCGCGCCGGCCGATCCGCCGTGATCGCGATCCGCAACGCCCTGCAGGAGGCGCGCGAACGTTCCGAGAAGGATGGCAGCAGGAGCCGGGACCCGGCACGGCCCGCGACCACGGCCGCCGATGTCCGCGGCTGAGGGCATGGTCATCGTCGGGGTGGACCTGGCCTCCCAGCCCGTGGCCACCGGGCTGGCGTGCTTGCGCCACCGCGGCGGGACGTGGGTGATCGACGACGCGGGGGTCGGTGCCGGCGACGAGCAGGTGCACGCCGCGGTCGCCTCGGCCCACCGGGCGGGCGTGGACGTGCCGTTCGGCTGGCCCGCGCCCTTCGTCGACCTGCTTCGCGCCCACCGCACCGACGAGGTGGACCCGGCCCTCGCCGTCGACCGGGACTGGCGACGGCCACTGGTGTGGCGCGCGACCGACCTGTACGTGCACCAGCGCACCGGCGTCGCACCGCTCAGCGTGGCCACCGACAAGATCGCCTACCCCGCGTTGCGGTGGGCGGGGCTGGCCGCGGGCCTGCGCGCCGCCGGGCTGGACATGGCCCGCGACGGCACCGGGGCGGCCTGTGAGGTGTACCCGGCAGCGGCGCTGCGGATCTGGGGCCTGCCCCACCGCGGCTACAAGGGAGCCGCCGGCCGCGGCGTGCGCGCCCGGATCATCGCCGGGCTCGGCGAACTGCTACCCGCGCTGCACTGGAACGGGCACGAGCAGGTGTGCCTGGAGCAGGACGACGCGCTGGATGCGGTGCTGAGCGCCGTGATCGCGGCGAACGTGGCCGCCGGGCAGTATCAGCCACCGCCGGCCGAACTGCGCCCCCGCGCCCTCGAGGAGGGCTGGATCTGCCTGCCGCTAAACAACTAGCAACCGCGTGTGCCGGCTCACTAGCCTGCCCGGGATGAACGAGGACTGGATCGAACACCGCCGTGCCGACGGGGAGCGAATCGGGTGGCTGCGGATGCGTGATGCCGGCGACGCTACGGCCCCTGTCTCAGTGAGGTGATGACGTGACCGAGACGGACACCCAGATGCACCGCCTGCGGGAGCGCGCCCAGGTACTGAGTCGCAGGGTCGATGTGCTGGAGTCGCTGCTCCTGCGGTCGTACCTGGGACTGACCATCGCCCTGGTGGCGATCGGCAGCGTCCGGTGGGCGGTGCACAACCCGGACGCGGCGGTGGAGCGCTGGAGCGTGGTGAGCGCACCGTTCCGGTACATCCACTACCTGCGCAACGACGTGCCCCGGGAGGACGTGGTGGCCACGCTGGCGGTGATCGGCGCCGCGACGGTGCTGTTGCTGGGCGTCCTGGTGGCGGTCGGGCTCTGCCTCACACTGTGGGGACGGGAGGTGGGCGAGCGAACATCCGGCCTGGCCAGATCAGTGGCCGTCGTGCTCCTGGTGGGCGCCGCCGTCGTGCTCCTCACCGGGCTGGTAGGGGGAGCCGGCGTGGACGAGGCAGGCATCGGGCCGGGGGCATGGTGGCTGTCAGCGGGGGCCGCCCTGTTCGCCCTGCTGTCCTTCCACGAGGATCTGCAGCGGCTCTGGCTCAGGTGACCACGG
>CALKWS010000427.1 GCA_938004115.1 uncultured Ruaniaceae bacterium | reverse complement strand
GGTCAGCGGCCCCTTGCGGCGGTCAGCGGCCCTGGGCGGCGACCGCGGCGATCGCTTCCTTCGCGGCCTCGGGGTCCAGGTACTTCCCGCCGGGGGTGATCGGCGCCAGGGACTCGTCCAGCTCGTACACCAGCGGGATGCCGGTGGGCACGTTCAACCCGGAGATGGTCTGGTCATCGATACCGTCCAGGTGCTTGATGATCGCCCGTAGGGAGTTCCCGTGGGCGGCTACGAGCACCACTTTGCCGGCCTTCAGGTCCGGGACCACAGCCTCGTTCCAGTACGGCAAGGCCCGTTCCAGCACGTCCTTCAGGCACTCACTCGCCGGAATCGGTTCCCCGTCGTAGCGCGGGTCGCCGTCCTGGGACCAGGTGGATCCCGGTTCGATCGGCGGCGGCGGTACGTCGTAGGAGCGGCGCCAGATCATGAACTGCTCGTCGCCGAACTCATCCCGGATCTGCTTCTTGTCCTTGCCCTGTAGCGCGCCGTAGTGGCGTTCGTTGAGCCGCCAGTGCCGGCGCACCGGGATCCAGTGCCGCTCGGCCGCATCGAGAGCCAGGTTCGCGGTGGTGATCGCCCGGCGCAGCAGCGAGGTGTGCACCACGTCGGGCAGCACGCCCTCCTCCACGAGCATCTCCCCGCCGCGGACGGCCTCCCTCTCGCCACGCTCCGACAGCGGTACGTCCACCCACCCGGTGAACAGGTTCTTCGCGTTCCATTCGCTCTCGCCGTGGCGGAGCAGCACCAGCGTGTAGGTCATGGTTCCAGTCTGCCGCATGCCCCGGGCAGGGTCACATCGGCAGGATGAACATCGGCCGCGGAATGGGGATCTCGTGCTGGATCGGCCCGACGGCACCGGTGTCCGATCGGCCCGCCTCCTCCGGGGCGAACGGGTGGACCACGACGCGGTCGGCCCGCTCGCCGGCGACGATCAGGTTCGACCCGGCCAGTGCCATATGCCTCGGCCACGCCGCGGTGTGGATCTCGCCGGCGGGCTCCAGCCGGGCACCGTCGTCGTGCACGGTGAAGGTGGAGATGGAGTCCGATCCCCGGGAGGCCACCAGCACCACACCCCGGGAGTACAGGATGTGGGAGAGGTAGTGGGCGTCCTCGGACCTCCCGGGAAGGGTGGCGCCGGGGAGTCGTTGCACCAGTTCGCCCTTGCCGCTGTGCTCGTCGAAGTCCACCACGAGCACCTCACCGCTGAGTTCGGCGGAGATGTACAGGTGGGCGCCGCGCCCGGCGAAGTGCCGGGGGCCCGAGCCGGGCGGAAGGCCGGTGAGCACGGGATCGGGCTCGGGACGGCCCCCGTCCAATGGGTAGGACCGGATCTCGTCGGTGCCCAGATCGGCCACCATCAGGTAGTGACCCTCGGGAGTCAACCGGGTGGAATGGGCGTGCGGACCATCTTGTCGGTCCGCGTTCGGGCCGGATCCGGCGTGCCGGAAGGTGAGCACGTGCTCGGAGACGTCCCCGGCCTCGGTCAGTTCGATCGCCGACAGCGTCCCGTCGCCGTAGTTGGCGGCGTACAGCCATTGGCCCTGGGGGTGCACCCTGATGTGGCAGGGACCGGACCCGGCGGTCGGGACCGAGCGCAGCGGACCGAGCGAACAGTCGGCGCTGACGACGGTGGACAGCACCCGGCCACGGTCCTGCTCGCTGACGGCATAGAGACGATCCGCGGACGGATGGATCGCCAAGAAGGACGGTTCGGGTGCCTGGAGCACCCGCTCGGCGCGGGCGGAGCCCCAATCGCCACCCGGACCGGGATGAGTGATCCGCCAGATGCCCTCTGGTTCGGCGCTGCCATGGCTCCCCGTGCCCACCCAGATGGTGCGGTGACCTGTCATGGCACCCACGCTAACGCGGATTCAGCGCCATCCGCACGACGTTTGCAGGTGCGGGCCCGTTGGGGCGGCAACGGGCCCGCACCGTCGGTCAGTTGGCCCGCTCGTAGGCTTCCCGGACCTCGGCCGGGACCCGCCCGCGATCGGACACCTGGTAGCCGTTCTCACGCGCCCAGGCGCGGATCTTCGCGGCGTCGCTGCTGGAGCGCGAACCGCCCCCGGACCGAGCGGTACGCCGGCGGCCCCCGGCGCGCCGTGCGTGGCCGATCCAGTGGGCCATATCGTCGCGCAGTTTTGCTGCGTTCTCCTCGTTCAGGTCGATCTCGTATTGCACGCCGTCGAGCCCGAAACTGACAGTTTCCACCGCGTCCGTTCCGTCAACATCATCAATCAACAGTACTTTGACCTTCTGGGCCATGGCATATCCAATCTCTTGAAGTGCGGATTCGTCGCGACGCTGCCCCTTGATGATGGCAGCACGATCCAGCCAGAGTCAAAAGATATCAGAGATTAGGATTTGCGCTTGCGTTCGATTTGGGTGGGTATTCGACTGGTATGTTCGTGGCCCGCTTCGTCAGGGCGGCGTTCGGCTTCTCGTTCACGTCGGTCGGCGTTGATCATCGCCCTTACCACGAGCACGAACACGATTGCCAATGCGATCGAGGGAACGACCGCACCGGCCACATGCCACCACTCGATACTCATAACGGCTTCACCAGAGGGAATGTAATGGTGTCCCGCATTCCGCGGCCGGTGAGGGCGATGAGCAACCGGTCAATTCCCATCCCCATCCCGCCGGTCGGCGGCATCCCGTGTTCCATCGCCTCCAGGAATTCCTCGTCCACCCCCATGGCCTCGGCGTCCCCGCGGGCGGCCAGTTCCGCCTGCGCCTCCAGGCGTTCCCGCTGCACCACCGGATCCACGAGTTCGGAGTAGGCGGTGGCCAGTTCCATGCCCCGCACGTACAGGTCCCATTTCTCCACCACGCCCGGCGTGCTGCGATGGGCCCGCACCAGCGGGGAGGTATCTACGGGGTAATCCCGCACGAATGTCGGTGCGTGCAACTGCGGGGCGACGAAATGCTCCCATAGTTCCTCCACTGCCTTACCGTGCGTCAGGTGGTCGGCCGGCAACTCTACGTCGGCCGATTCGGCAACCTTACGCAACTGCGCCAATGTGGTGCCGGGAGTGATTTCCACACCCGCGGCTGCGGACAGCGATGGATACAACTCGATGCTGTCCCATTCCCCGCCCACGTCGTACTCGGTTTCGTCGGCCAGTGTGAGGGTCGTGGTACCGAACGCATCCAGCGCGGCCCGTTGCACGAGTTCACGGGTGAGGCGGGCCATCGAATTGTAATCACCGTAGGCCTCATACGCCTCGAGCATCGCAAACTCCGGGGAATGCGAGGAGTCCGCCCCCTCGTTCCGGAAGTTGCGGTTGATCTCGAAAACCTTCTCTATGCCCCCGACCACCGCGCGTTTCAGGAACAACTCCGGGGCGATGCGCAGATACAGGTCGATGTCATACGCATTCATGTGGGTGACGAACGGGCGGGCCGCCGCTCCCCCGTGCTGGGTCTGCAGCATCGGGGTTTCCAGTTCCAGGAAGTCGCGCCGGTGGAACTCCTCCCGCAGGGAGCGCACCACCGCGGCCCGCGCGCGGACCATCGCCCGGGCCTCCGGGCGGATGATCAGGTCCAGGTAGCGGCGCCGCACCCGCACCTCCTCGGAGGACTCCTTGTGCAAGGTGGGCAGCGGACGCAAGGCCTTGCTGGCCAACTGGTAGGAACTGGCGAACACCGACAACTCGCCCCGGCGGGAGGCGATCACCCGGCCCCGGGCGAACAGGTGGTCCCCCAGGTCGATGTGGGACTTGAACGCATCGAGGCTGTCCTTGCCCACTTCACGTTCGGAGAGCATCACCTGCAGCCGGTTCCCCGCGCCGTCCTGCAATTGGACGAAGCACAGCCGCCCGGTGTTGCGCAGGTACATCACCCGCCCGGCCACGCCCACCACGTCGTCGGTCTCCTCCCCGGCTTGCAGGTGGCCGTAGTCGGCGCGGATCTGGGCGATGGTGGTGCTCACCTCCACACCCACCGGGTACGGGTCGATGCCCTCCTCGAGGAGTTGGGCGCGCTTTGCTCGCCGCACCCGCATCTGTTCGGGCAGGTCCTCGGTGGCGGCCTCCGCGGGAGTGGTTACCTCGGCGGACGGGCCGGTGGTGGGATCAGGCGCAGTCACACCTTCGATCCTATCGGCCAGGTCCTGGTGACTCACGTCGTGCCCGCCACAGCTGTTTGGCGCGCACCCCCGGGGCGGTCTGCGGCCCACGCCTCGCTCGGGCCTCACCGCCGGCCGGAACCGACCGGCCCGTTCAGTCCGCCTGCGGGACGTCGAAGGTGATCAGCGCGTTGTCGATCAGCCGGGTGCTGCCCACCCTGGCCGCCACCACCAACAGCCCGTGCGCCTGTCCCTCCCGGTGGGGGGCCATGGTCCCGGGGTCCACCAGTTCCAGGTAGTCCAGGTCCACCACGTCCGGGTCTGCCTCTGCGAAGACGGCCCGTGCCGCGGCGACGGCTTCCCCGGCGCGTGCTCCGCCGGCCGCAGCGGCCTCGGCTGCCCGCAGCGCGCGGACCAGGGTCAGCGCCTGGTCACGCTCGGCGGCGGACAGGTGCACGTTGCGGCTGGACAGCGCCAACCCGTCCGGTTCCCGGACGGTGGGTGCGGACAGCACCTGTACGTCGATGTTCAGGTCCCGCAGCATCTGCCGTACGAGCGCCAGTTGCTGGGCGTCCTTCTGCCCGAACACGGTGACGTCGGGGCGGGTGAGGGACAGGAGTTTGTGGACCACGGTGAGCATCCCGTCGAAGTGCCCGGGGCGGGAGGCGCCTTCCAGCCGTCGGCCGAGGCCGCCGGCCACCACCCTCACCTCCGGCGGCCCATCGGGGTACATCTCCTCGGCGCTGGGGGCGAACACCAGGTCCGCGCCGCCGGCCTGCTGCAGCGCCCGCAGATCCGCCTCCAGCGTGCTCGGGTAGGCGGCCAGGTCCGCGGCCTGGTCGAACTGCAGCGGATTGACGAAGATCGTCACGGTGACGTGATCGGCCAGTTCCCGGGCACGGCGCACCAGGGACAGGTGACCCTCGTGCAGTGCACCCATGGTGAACACCGCCGCCCGCCGCGCCGCGGGGTCCAGCCGGCCCAGGTGCGTGCGCAGATCCGCCACGGTGTGGACCAGCACGGGGGCGGACGACGGCGTCCCTTCCGCTCCCGTAGCGGGCTCACCGGTGCTGGGGCCGGCGGGCGCGGCATCCGCGGGTCGCTCACCGGGAGGTTGCTCGGCGGTGTTGCCGTTGAGGACGTCCAGGAGGGCCTGCGCCTGGTCGGTGCGCAGCCGCCCGATGGCCAGGGCGCGCTGGGTGGTGGCCCGGGCCAGGTTCCGGTAGGTGCGGCGGATATCGCTGAGGTGGCCGTCGTCATCCAGACCGTTCAGGGTCTGCAGGTGTTCGGCCAGCGTGCCGGCATCACCGCGGGCCACCGGCCCGGTGAGCGCTCCGTCCCCGTCGCGCAGGGCGCCGTCGAGGGCTGCGGACAGCAACGGACGCAACATCGTTCCGCCGTCCTCCACCCCGGCTTCCCGGAGTAACCGTACCGCCTGGGCGGTGAGCGTGACCAGGTGGTTCGCACCGTGGGCGAGTGCGGTGTGGTAGAGCCCCCGGGCCTCTTCGGGAAGTATCACCGGCTCCCCGCCCATCTCCACGACCAGGGCCTGGGCGATCGGCAGCACCGGCGCGGGCGCGGTGACCGCGAAGGGCGCCCCCACCAGGCGGGTCAGGTCGATGGAGGTGCCGGTGAAGGTCATCGCCGGGTGGATCGCCAGCGGGATAGCGCCGCGGGCGGTCGCCGGTTGCAGGACCTGTGTGCCGTACCTGCCGGCGGTGTGCACCACCAGCTGCCCGGGTTTAATGTGCTCCAGGGTGGCCAGCCCGGTGACGAGGTCCGCCAGGGCGTCGTCGGGAACGGCGAATATCACCAGCTCGCTGCGTTCCACCACCTGGTCCACGGTCAGCACCGGCACCTGCGGCAGCATCGCCTCGGCACGGTCCCTGCTCGCGGTGGAGGTGGCGCTCACCCCCACCACCTCGTGGCCCGCGGCCCGGAGGGCGCTGCCGAGCACCGCGCCGACCCGGCCTGCGCCCACCACGCCCACTGCCAGCCGGCCCGGCCGCTGGGTCATGTCCGGTGCCCCTCGGCCGGGTCCTGGGTGCCGGAGGTCCTCCTGCCTGGGAGCACGCCGCCGTAGACCGCCCGGCTGGCGGCGGCATCGTTGCCGGCGGTATCGCTGCCGGCCGCATCGCCCCCGGGCGGTGCCACCGGCGCCGCCGAGGCCTCCGGTCCCGCCGGCGGTGGTGCAGTGCCATCGTGCGCCGGCGGACCGCCGTGGCCCGTGGGACCGGTCCACCACTGTCGGGTCTGGGAGGTGCGCCGGGCCTGGCGGGCACGTTCGGCCTGGTTCTGCAACAACTCGCGCGCGATCTGCAGGTCGAGGTGCGGGACCTGGGGGACCACCGGACCCGGGGTGGAGTGCACCACGAACGTGGCGAGTCCCATCAGCCGCTCGATCGGCCCCTGGGTGAGCCCGAGCGACTGGGCGCGCTCGTGCGGCACCACGTGCAGGTGGCGCCACAACCGTCCGGTGCGTTGCAGGACCGCGGTATCGGTGATGCGGAAGGCGGTGCGGCGCCAGGTCAGCGGATCCACCCAGCGCGCTCGTCTGGGACTGGTGGTGTACCCCTCATCGGTACCGATACCGTCCATGCCGGCGTGCAGCACCGGCAGCGGCCGCTCATCGCCGAGATCCGGGAGCACCAGGGAGAGCATGAACGCCACCTCGGCGCGGGTGGCCACCGGGTAGAGCACCGTGCCGGTGGTCTCCTCCGGGCCGTAGCCGGCGATGTTCACCTGGATGCGCCACCAGTCCTTGAACCGCCACAGCAGGGGTTGGGAGATCGCCACGGCCTGCACCCGGCCGGGTGGAACCGTACGGGCCTTGGTCTCCAGCAGCCCGTGCCGCAACCGGATGCCGTCGGGTGAGATCGCCGCCCGGAAGGAGAATTCCCCGGCGAATCTGCCCCACAGGTAGGCTCCCGCGCCCAGGGCCGGGGCTAACATCCCGCCGAGCAGTCCGGGTGTGCGGGTGATGATCGCGGCCGTGATCAGCCCGAGGAGCACCAGTACGAGCAGCACCACGGAGAAGGACAGCGCCAGCGACCCGACGAGCCGGCCCGGAGGGAGCGCCGCGATCTCCCGCTCGGGTGCCGCGGCCGCCGCGACCGGCGCCGGTTGACCGGTTGGCGCCGCCGGTGCGGCTCCGGATGGCGCGGTCGCGTTGTACC
This sequence comes from uncultured Ruaniaceae bacterium, assembly GCA_938004115.1. GTDB lineage: Bacteria > Actinomycetota > Actinomycetes > Actinomycetales > Beutenbergiaceae > CALKWS01. The sequence continues at coordinate 708 of CALKWS010000427.1, read as the reverse complement.
TGGTCCCCGAGGCACGGGCGAGCAACTCGTTGCGCAGGTGCTGCGCATCCGGTTCGGTCAGGAAAGCCAACTGCAGGTTGGACCCGGCACCTCCGGCCGACTCCACCTTGACCGAGGCGAAGCCGAAGATCCTGGCCATCAGCGGTTGGGTGACCTCCACCGCCTGGACGCGGTCGAGGCGCACGTGCCGCTGCTGGCGGAACAGGATGCCCTTGTGCAGGAACACGCTCTCCTCGCCGACCCCGTACTGGGTGCGCCGCCAGGCGAGCAGGGCGATCACCAGGCCGATGACGAAGCCGACCACCAGCAGCGCCACGACCATCCCGAGCAGGGCGACGGCGGGGAACGCCTCCCGCAGGTCTCCCATGAACTCCTGGGAGTTGTACAGCGCGACCAGGAAGATCGCCGCACCCGCCTTCCACGCGTTCAGCAGCGGCGTCACGCGATGCAGGCGGCGCCATTCCACCGACTCGCCGTCCGCGTCCGACTGCTCCGCATCCGGCGGCGGCGCGACCGGCTCACCGGGTAGATGGGCTCCGGTGCCGGCGTCCTGGGCCAGAGGGACCGCAGGCTGATCCGGTGCCGGGGGCTCGGGCACCGGCCCACCCTGCCCGGGCGGTGGCGGAACCGCACCGTCATCGGCCGGCGGCGGTGGCGGAACGGGCCGGCCGTAGCCCGGGTTATCCGGCGGGGGGCCGGGCACGCCTG
>CALKWS010000426.1 GCA_938004115.1 uncultured Ruaniaceae bacterium | reverse complement strand
TCGGGCGCAAAGCCGCCCCGTGAATCGGTCGGATGCCGAAGCGCCCGTGATCCGCTGAGGGACTCCCGCGCCCCGACCACTGTCGTGAGCGACTGCTGCACGCCCGCGCCGCCACCGCCGGGCGCGTTCACTCCCGCGGTGCCGACCGCAGCACCCTGCCGGCACGCACCCCGGTAGGTGCTCCGTCGTCGAACGCCACCTGCCCGGCCACCACCACCGCGTGCATGCCGGTGGCCAGTTGCCAGGGGTCGGTGAAGGTGGCGTTGTCGGTGAAGGCGCCGGCGTCGAATACCGCCACGTCGGCCACCGCGCCGGGGCGCAGCACGCCGCGGTCGGTCCATCCCATCCGGGAGGCCGGCAGGGAGGTCATCTTCCGGATCGCCTCGGGCAGGGACACCAGCCCCTGGTCGCGCACGTAGTGGGCGATGACCCGGGGGAAGGTGCCGAAGCTGCGCGGGTGCGGGCGGCCCTGCCCGGTCGGGGTGAGGACCCACCCGTCGGAGGCCACCGCCACCCTCGGGTGGGCGAGCACGGTGGCCACGTCGTCGGGGCTCATCGAGTGCAGCACCACGCTGGCGTTACCCTCGTGGGCGCTCAGGATCCGCAGAGTGGCCTCGGCGTCGTCCACGCCCTCGGCCGCGGCGATCTGCGCCAGGGACCATCCGGCCATCGCGGCGTATCGTCCCGGTCCCACGTGGGCGATCATCACCCGGTCCGCCGGTGTGGCCGGTTCCTGGCGCATGGTGGTGAGCAGCCGGTCCCGCACGCCGGGCTCGGAGAGCCGGCGAAGCATCGCCCGGGTGCCCCCGTCTAGCGCCCAGCTGGGCAGCCGGGTGGTCAGCGTGGTGGACGAGGCGGTGTAGGGATACACGTCGGCGGCCACGTCCAGCCCCTCCTCGGCCGCCTCGTCGATGAGGTCCAGTGCGCCGTGCACGCCGCCGTGGTTCGCCGGCCCGGCCGACTTCAGGTGCGAGACCTGCAGGCGGGTCCGCCCGGCACGGGCCAACCGGATCGCCTCGGCCACGGCGTCGGTCAGGTGGGCTCCCTCGTTGCGGATGTGGGTGGAGTAGAGCAGGCCGGCGCGGCCCGCGGCGGCCACCAGGTGCCGTAGTTCCCGCTCGTCGGAGTAGGTGCCGGGGGCGTAGATCAGGCCCGTGGAGAAGCCTTGCGCACCCTGCCCGGCCGCTTGGGTCACCAGCCGTGCCATGGCCGCCAGGTCCTCGTCGTCGGCCAGTCGTCGTTCCCCGCCCATCACCGCCTCGCGCACCGCGTTGTGCCCCACCTGGGTCACCACGTTGACCGCCGGCCGCGCAGCATCGACCGCATCGGCGTATCCGGCGGCATCGGTCCAGTCCCAACCTAGTTCCGGCTCCAGGAATGCCGAGGAGGTGCGCATCCGCTCGGGGTCGGCGATGGGGAACGGGGAGAACCCGCAGTTGCCGGTCACCAGGGTGGTGACGCCCTGGGGCAGTTGCGTGTCGGCGCCGGGGTGTCCTTGGATGCGGAAGTCGGCGTGGGAGTGCAGGTCGATGAACCCGGGCGTGACGCTCAGGCCGGTCGCGTCGATCATGCTGGCACCGCGCAGCGGGCGGTCGCTGATCTCGGCGATCCGGCCCTGGCGGATGCCCAGGTGGGTGACGGCGGGGTCGGTACCGGTTCCATCGATCACCGTGCCACCGTGGATGACGACGTCGAAATCACTCATGCGGTCAGCCTCCTTCGGCCGGGGTCGGGTGCGGTCCGGAGCGTGCGGCGGCCACCACCGCTGCGGCGGCGCGGGCGACGATATCGTCCACCGGGCCGGGGCCCTGGGCGTCGATCGCCTCCTGCAGGTCGGTGCCCAGCGCCGCGAACGCGATCTTCCGGTCGTCGAACTCCAGGATGCCCACATCGTGGCGTACCCCGATGATCTCCCCGGTCTTGTGCCGGCAGAGCACGTCCGGCCCCAATCGTGCCGGCATGCGGGAGTTGAACTGCTGGCGCAGCAACATGTCCAGGGCGAAGGTGCGCAGCCGGTCGGGCAACAGGTCCCGGCACAGCCGGTCCAGCAACCGTGCCTGATCGTCGGCCGTGGTGTGGTTGCTGCCCGGCAGGTGGGTGTCCATCAGCGTCCGTTGGATCTGGGTGTTGGTCATGCCCAGGTCGGGCAGGCGGCGGGCGATGAGGTCCAGTCCCAGGTGCCGGATGAGGATGTTGGTGGCCTCGTTGTCACTGACCACGATCATCAGTTCGGCGATCTCGGCGATGGTGAGCCGGTGCACGGAGGGCAACACTACGAGTACGCCGCTGCCGCCGGCGCGTTCGGTGGGGATGTCGAGGCGATCCTCCAACCGCATCCGGCCGGCCGCCACCTCTTGGAGTACCAGCACGAGAACCGCCACCTTGATGGTGCTCGCGGGCGTGGTGATCCGATCGGCGTCCACGCCGGCGATCGGAGTCCCGCCCTCGTACACCGCGAAACTCCACTGCCCGGGGGACTCACGGGCCAGGGTGGTCAGATCCTGCTGCAAGGTGTGCTGGTTTTCGTTGGGCCACGACGTCATGGAAATCTCCTCCGGCCCCTCATGATGGCGTACGGGCCGGGCGGAACTGGTACGGCGCGCGGTCGCCGGCCGAACCCCCCGCGGCCTTGATTCGCGCGAAACAAGGCCCTGGGCTAGTGCATTCTGCTAGAGCGATTCCGTCATCGCCGCGCCACGAACGCCCGGGCGATGGTCGACGCCCGGCGGGCCGGGAGGGGATGATGTGCAGATGAGCGCCGACTGGTACCACTCCCCCAGCGCCCGTGCGTGGGTGGACGACTCTCCCGCCGCGCCGGCCGGTCAGTTCCACCGGAGTATGCCCGGCTACGCCCCCACGGCACTGCACGACCTACCCCACCTCGCCCAGGAACTGGGGGTGGCCTCGGTGCGGGTGAAGGACGAGTCGGCGCGGCTGGGGTTACCGGCGTTCAAGATCCTGGGCGCATCCTGGGCGTGTGCGAACGTGGTGGCCGAGCGCACCGGCACCGCTCCCGACGATCTACCGTCATTGCGGCGGTCGGCCGAAGGCCGGAGCATCGAGTTCGTCACGGCCACGGACGGCAACCACGGCCGGGCGGTGGCGCGGATGGCCGCACTGTTCGGCCTGACGAGCACGGTGTTCGTCCCTGCCACGATGACCCCGGCGGCCGCCGAGGCGATCGCCGCCGAGGGCGGGAGTGTGCACCGCTCCCCGGGCGATTATGACCAGGCGGTCACCGAAGCCGCGCAGTACGCCGACCGGGGCGGCGAGCGGGCGTTGGTGCAGGACACCGCCTGGGAAGGCTACGAGCAGGTCCCGGCATGGATCGTGCAAGGTTACGAGACCCTCCTGGCCGAGATCGACCAGGCCCTACCGGACCCGCCCGACCTCGTGGTGGTCCCGGTGGGGGTGGGGTCACTGGCCCAGGCGGTGGTGTCCCACTACCGACGCGGCCCTGGCTCCCGGCCCTCGGCGCTGCTCGCGGTGGAGCCGCGGACCGCCGCGTGCGCGCTGGCTAGCCTGACCACCGGTGAGCCGGTCACGGTGCCGATCGAAGGCAGTGTGATGGCCGGGCTGAACTGCGGCACGGTCTCGGCCGGCGCGTGGCCGGTGCTGCGCGACGGGCTGGACGGGGCGATCACCGTCGGCGACGAGCAGGCGTTGCGGGCGGCTGAGGACCTGAACCGCGCCGGCGTCTCCTCCGGCCCCTCGGGGGCGGCGACACTGGCGGGCCTGCGGGCGGCGTTGACGGTGCCCGCACGCCGCGAGGCGCTCGGCGTCACCGGCGCCAGCACCGTCGTCCTGCTGAACACCGAGGGCCGGCGGGAGACCTCGCCCCCAGCCGGGACGCCAGCACGTCCGTGACCAGCGGATACGTGCCCGCCTGCGGACCATGGGACGTCGCAGCGACCCTGGGGAGCCTCCGTCACCACGACCTCCCCGGGGTGCAACGCACCGAGGGGTCCACCCACACCCGCGTGCTGGCCACCGGCCGCAGCCACCTGGTGCTCCGGTTGCACCTGGAGGAGTCCGGGGTGCGGTGGCAGGCCTACTCCCCCGGCGCGCAGGAACTCGATGTTGCCGCCATCGATGCCCTGGTGACCTGGTGGTTCGACCTGGATACCGACACCGCGACGATCGACACTCACCTCGCGGCCGACCCCTACCTGGGCGATCACGTGCGGCGCCGGCCGGGCGTGCGGATCACCCGGCACCCGGATTTTCGTGAAGGAGTGCTGACCACGATCCTGGGCCAGCAGGTCTCCCTGGCCGCCGCCCGGACGTTCGCCGGACGCCTGGCCGCCGCGTACGGCACGAAAGTGGGTCAACTCCCCAGCGGTGACGGACACGGTGTTGCCGGGACTCCTCCCGTGCGAGCGTTCCCGGACCCGCGGCAGGTCGCTCGCGTGCCGCTGGAAGACCTACGCCGCACCATCGGACTCACCGGCACCCGGGCGCGGACCCTGCACGAGGCAGCCGCCCTCCTGGCCACCCACACCCCCGGTGGCCCGACCCTGCCCGCACCCGTGCGCGCTCCTGGCGGGCCGGCCCTCGGCGAGGCTGTCCTGCGTGACCTTGCCGCCCTGCGCGGGATCGGCCCGTGGACCAGACAGATCCTGGCCCTGCGGGCGGCGGGTGATGGCGATGCCCTGCCCGCGTCCGAC
>CALKWS010000425.1 GCA_938004115.1 uncultured Ruaniaceae bacterium | reverse complement strand
GGTTTGGGCCAGGACAGGTCCAGGTCGATCAGCGCCTGGGTGAGCAGTTCGGTGACGGCAAGGCGTGCGTACCACTTGCGGTCGGCGGGGACCACATGCCACGGCGCGTTCTCGGTGTGGGTGCGCTCGAACACCTCGGCGTAGGCCTGCCGGTAATCGTCCCAGCGGTGGCGCGCATCGACGTCACTCGGGTCGAACTTCCAGTGCTTGTCTTCGCGGTGCAGCCGCTTCATCAACCGCAAGCCCTGTTCCTCGTACGACACCATCAGGGCCACCTTGATCAGCGTGGTGCCCGCGTCGACGATCTGCTGCTCGAACCGGTTGATCTCCGCGAACCGTCCCTGCCACACCTTCGGCTCCACCAGGTTCTCCACCCGGGCGATCAGCACGTCCTCGTAGTGGGAACGGTCGAAGACCCCGATCTGGCCACCACGCGGCAGGGCGCGGCGCACCCGCCACAGGAAATGGTGCTTCGCCTCCTCCTGGGTCGGCGGGCCGAACGCCTTGAGCGCCACGCCCTGGGGATCGACCATGCCGATCACGTGCCGCACGATCCCGCCCTTGCCGGAGGTGTCCATGCCCTGGACCACCAGCAGCACGGACCGCTCACCACCGGTACGGCCGTGGGCGTACAGGCGCTCCTGCAGTTCGGAGAGCAGCGATCCGCGGTGGTCCGTGAACTCCTTGGCCTGGCGCTTGTCGCCCGACCAGCCGGGGGTGGCCCGGTGGTCCAACTCGGACAGGGAGAAGTCGGGGCCGGGTTGCAGCACGGCAGAGGGGTGGTCGGTCCAACGGTTCTTCGGGGGCATGGCGATCTCCGGTCGGGTGGCTGGGTACGCTAGCGCGCCCAGACTCGATCCGCGCGTTGCGGCGCCCGACGATTGGCGTGCGGCAGGTGGCGCCGTCGTGAAGGGGCGCCACCGCCCGAGGGGGCGGTTCGTCGACGTCCTGAGCCGAAATTGCCGTTCGATGTCCCCCTCGAGGCCGGGCGGTCGCGGTAGCCCGGCGCCGAGGGGGACATGAGTCGGGGTTCACGGTGTCCTGGGCCGATCGAAGTCCCCTTCGGCGCAGGTGGGGCCTTTCTGCCCGGCGTCCTCAGTCCTCCTGGTCGGCGAGCACCGCCTGCGCCGCGGCGAACCGGGCGATCGGCACCCGGTAGGGCGAGCAGGAGACGTAGTCCAGCCCGATCCGGTTGAACAATTCGATCGAGGACGGGTCGCCGCCGTGCTCCCCGCACACCCCGAGTTTCAACTCCGCATTGGCCTGCCGGCCCTTGGTGGCACCGATCCGCACCAGTTCACCCACGCCGTCGGCGTCGATGCTCGCGAACGGGTTGGCCGGGACGATACCCGCCTCCTCATAGGAGGCCAGGAACGAGCCCTCCGCGTCGTCCCGGGAGATGCCCAGCCCGGTCTGGGTCAGGTCATTGGTGCCGAAGGAGAAGAAGTCGGCGTGCTCGGCGATCTGGTCCGCGGTCACCGCGGCCCGCGGCAGTTCGATCATCGTGCCCACGGTGATGTCCAGCTCCGCCCCCGCGGCGCCCAGTTCCTCGGCGACGGTGTCGGTGACCACCTGGCGCATCCGGCGCAACTCCTCGGCGAACGCCACGAGCGGCACCATGATCTCCACCACCGGCTCGCCGCCGTCGGCGCGGACCGCCAATGCCGCCCGCACGATCGCGCGCACCTGCATCTGGGCGATCTCCGGGTACAACAGCGCCAGGCGCACCCCACGGGTGCCCAGCATCGGGTTCATCTCGGTCAACGCCCGCACCTGTCCCAGCAGGCGGCGGGCCTTGGTCAGCTCACCGGGCTCGGACTCCTCCCCGGTCAGTTCCAGGCGCTGCACCGTCAGGGCCTGGGAGATCAGGTCGGGCAGGAACTCGTGCAGCGGCGGGTCCAGCAGCCGGATCGTGACGGGCAGACCCGACATCGCACTGAGGATCTCGGTGAAGTCCTGCTGCTGCATCGGCAGCAACTGCTCCAACGCGGCGGCTCGTTCGGAGTCGTCACCGGCCATGATCATCTGCCGCACCGCGGGCAGCCGCTCCTCGGCCATGAACATGTGCTCGGTGCGGCACAGCCCGATGCCCTCGGCGCCGAACTCCCGGGCCTTGGCGGCATCGGCGCCGGTGTCGGCTTTGGCGCGCACCCCCAGGCGGCGGATCTCATCGGCCCAGCCCACGATGGTGTTGAAGTCCTCACCCAGCTGCGGGGGTACCAGGTCCAGGGCGCCGGCGAACACCTCACCGGTGGACCCGTCCAGGGTGATCATGTCCCCCTCGCGGAGCACCACCTCGCCCACGGTCAGGGTCCCGGCGTCGGTGTCGATGCGGATCTCCCCGGCGCCGGCGACGCACGGCTTGCCCATCCCGCGTGCCACCACCGCGGCGTGGGAGGTCATACCGCCGTGGGCGGTGAGCACGCCCTGGGCCACGATCGTCCCGGCGATGTCATCGGGCGTGGTCTCCCAACGGACCAGGACCACCGGGGTGCCGGCCTTGCCGCGCTGCTCGGCCACGTCGGAGTCGAACACGATCTCACCGACCGCGGCCCCGGGGGAGGCGTTCAGCCCGCGGGTGAGCGGCTCCCGGCTCGCGTTCGGGTCGATCGCCGGGTGCAGCAACTGGTCCAGGTGGCCCGGTTCGATCCGGCGCAGCGCCTCGGCCCGGTCGATCACGCCTTCGGCGACCAGGTCCCGGGCTACCTTCAACGCCGCTGCGGCGGTGCGCTTGCCCGACCGGGTCTGCAGCAGGTACAGCGACCCGTCCTCCACGGTGAACTCGATGTCCTGCATGTCCCCGTAATGGGCCTCCAGGCGGTTCATCGTGTCTACCAACTGGGTGAACGCCTCGGGCAGCACCTCTTCCATCTCCGCCAGCGGGCGGGGGGTGCGGATGCCGGCGACGACGTCCTCGCCCTGGGCGTTGAGCAGGAACTCCCCGTAGAGCTCCTTCGCGCCGGTGGCCGGGTTGCGGGTGAAGCACACCCCGGTGGCCGAGGTGTCCCCACGGTTGCCGAACACCATCTGCATCACGTTGACGGCGGTGCCCAGATCATCGGGGATCCGGTGCGCCCGGCGGTACACCCCAGCGCGCGGGTTCTGCCAGGAGGCGAACACCGCATCGATGGCGCGCTCGAGTTGGTCGTGCGGGTCGGTGGGGAACTCGGTGCGCATGTACTGGGTGGAGACCGACTTGAAGGTGGCCACCAGTTCCTGTAGGTCCGCGGTGGTCAGGTCGGTGTCCTGCTCCACTCCGCGCTCGCGCTTCATCGCCGTCAGCGCGTCCTCGTAGGCGTGGGCGGGGACCCCCTCGACCACCTCGCCGTACATCTGGATGAACCGGCGGTAGGAGTCCCAGGCGAACCGGGGATCGTCCGCTTCGGCGCCGAGCGCCTCCACGGTGTCATCGGAGATCCCCAGGTTCAAGATGGTGTCCATCATCCCGGGCATCGACACCACCGCACCGGAGCGCACCGAGACCAGCAGCGGTTTGCTCGCCCCGCCCAGGGTGCGGCCGGTGCGTTGCTCCAACCGGGCCAGCCCCTCGCGGACCTGATCGGCCAGCCCGGTGGGCCAGTCCCCGTCGTTGCGCATCGCCGCCACGCAGGCAGCGGTGGTCACGGTGAATCCGTCGGGCACCGGGATGCCCAGGTTGAGCATCTCGGCGGCGTTGGCACCTTTGCCGCCGAGCAGGTCCTTCATGTGCGCACCGCCGTCGGACAGGTCGTAGACGTACCGGCCGTCGTCGGCGATCCGGCTCGCGTCGGTGCTGTGCTCGGTCTGACTGCTCATCGTTCCTCCTGGTCAATGGCCCGTGAGGGCCCGGCGCCGATTCTCCACAAGTTCGATGACCCGCACGGCCGCTTCCTCCAGAGCCAGTTCGGTGGTGTCCACCACCGGGCAGCCCAGCCGCTTCTGGATGGTCTCGGCATACTCCAACTCCCCGTAGATCGCGGCGAGCTGGGAGTACCCGGTCGTCCTGCCGGAGGCACCCATGGTCTGCAGCCGGCGCTGCCGGATGTGCAGGAGGCGCTCGGGGTCGATGCTCAGGCCCACCACGTGCCACGGGTCCACCTCGAACAACTGCTCCGGAGGTCGGACACGGGCCACCAGCGGGATGTTCGCGGTCTTGTACCCCAGGTAACCCAAGTACATCGACAGCGGGGTCTTACCGGTGCGGGAGACGCCGATCAGCACGATGTCGGCCTCCGGCAGGGACTCCGGGCGCTGGCCGTCGTCCAGGGCGATCGCGAACTCCATTGCCTGGATCTTGCGGAAGTAGTCCGCGTCCATGTCCACCTGGCGGATCTCCCGGCTGGGTGCGGCCCCGGTGGCACGTTCCATCGCCTGCATCGCCGGCAGCAGCAAGTCCACGTGGGAGATCTTGTGCTCGGCGCATAGGTCGTTGAGCAGGCCGCGCACGGCGTCATCGACCAGGGTGGAGAAGATCACCACGTTCTCATCGGAATCGACGATGTCCTCGAACGCGGCGCGCAGCACCGAGGCGGTGCGGATCCGCGGGTGGCGCACGATGCGGGTGTCGAAGTCCTCGTACTGCACCCGCGTCGCCCGGGCGACCCGTGCAGCGGTGTCCCCGGTGGAGTCGGCCATCACGTGGATCGCGATCGGCCTGTCCGTGCCCATGGCCACACAGTACGGGTGAA
>CALKWS010000424.1 GCA_938004115.1 uncultured Ruaniaceae bacterium | reverse complement strand
GATGTCCGCTGACCAGATGCCCGCCGAGCACGGGCAATCGTTCGCCGCGGGCACCGGAGCGGCACGCCCGGCCGGCGCCGCCGGCGACCCGGATCGCGCGGTGCTGCCCGACCAGTCGGCCACCGCGGAGTTCGCCCCGCCCATGGCGGAACCCGACTACGTACACGCCGACCCCGACCGTGGCGACGACTCCCCGACGATGCAGCTCCCCTCCGCTTAGGGTGCCGCCGGTCAGCCGCTGACGCGCCCGGGGCGCCGGCCCTCAGTGCGCCGAGGTCGAGGCGAGCAGCGCCCGCAGTTCCTCCTCGGTGATGTCCTTGGCCGACACGGTCCGGTTCTGCGCAACGTAGTGCAAGGAGGCCCGCACCGTGCTCAGCGGCACCTGGTGCAGCCTGGCCCATGCCAACCGGTACAGCCCCAGCTGGACCTGGGCGGCCTCCCGGGCGGCAGCGTCGGTCGGCGGGCTGCCGGTCTTCCAGTCCACCACGTGTACCCCGGTGTCGGTGGCGAACACGGCGTCGATCCGGCACCGGATCGCCACCTCCCCGATCAGCGTCTCGATGTCCACCTCGATCGCCACCGGGGTGCGTGCGGCCCACTCCGAGGCCAGGAACGCCTCCTGGAGTGCGACCAGGTCCTGGTCGGGTGCCTCGTCGTCCGCCCCGGGCAACGCTTCCCAGTCCAGCAGCGTGCGTGCTCCGAAGTACTGCTCCACCCAGGTGTGGAACGCCGTTCCCCGGCGTGCCGCGGTGCTGGGCCGGCGCGGTATGGGACGGCGGCGATGACGCCAGAACGTTCCCGGATCGCGCGCCAGTTCGACCATCGCGGAGGCGGACAGATGGTCGGGCATCGGCGGATGGGCCCGGGAGGTCGACTCGCGCTCCGCCAGGAGAAGTTCGGCCTCGGCCCACCACTGCTCCGCCTCGGTGGTCGTGACCACCGGTTCGCCGTCATCGGGTGCGGTCGCGCGGTCGGGTGACCAGAGTTTTTCCCACGCGGCGGCCGCCAGCCGCGCCGGGCGGGGCCAGGTGACCACCTGGTGGACCGCGGTGCGCGGGTTCTCCTCGTGTTCGCTCCCCGCCGGCCACCCGGGCCCGGTGTCGGCCAGCCCGTCCGTCAGCAGGGCCTGCAGGAAGACCGAGGGGGTCGAGACGGTCTTGCGAGTGCCCCAGAAGCACCCGGTGAGGATCAGCACGTGCCGGGCACGGGTCATCGCCACGTACGCCAGGCGGCGTTCCTCGTCCAGGAGCCGGGCGCCTTCGTCCCCGCAGAAGTCCTTCCGCGCCTGGCGCACCTCCTCCACCGTGGTCGCGCCGTCGGCCCGCAGCTGGGGCAGCCAGGCGTGGTCGCCTCGCATGCCGTAGGGCAACGTGCGCACGTTGGTGAGCCATCCGGGGTGTGCGTAGTCCCCGTCCTTGTTCGGTGCGAGCGTGGGGAAGTCGCGGGTATTCATCCCGGCCACCACCACGGTGTCCCACTCCAGTCCCTTGGCGGCGTGAACGGTCATGATCTGGATCGCGGTGGGATCCGGTTCGGCCACCAGCAGGTCCAGGCCGCGTTCCTCCTCCTCGACCGCATCCAGGTAGGACAGGAACGCCCCGAGGGTGGGTTCCTCCGACCCCCCGGAGAACTGCGCGGCGGCGTGGGTGAATGCGTCCAGGTTGCGGCGGGCGTGGGCCACCGATCCCGGCACGTGGGCGAGCACCTCGATATCGAGGTTCAGGATCTGTTCGGTGGCCGTCACCAGCTCCGCCATGTCCAGGTAGGTCAGCGCCCGGACCTGCCGGATCTGCCCGGCGAGCCGTTCCAGGCGGCGCCGTCCGACGTCGCTCAGGCGGCGTCCCCGGGGGTCGGTCCAGGAGGAGGGGGGCAGTTGATCGACCGCCTCCACGAGGCTGGCACGTTCCTCATCCTCCAGCACCTGTTCGGTGTCCGGTCGCAGGTTCGTCCCCTCCGGTCCTTCCGTGGCCTTCTCCGGCCGCCGGGTGCGCGTCTGGGCCTGGGACCAGGCCGACAGCACGGCCAGGTCGGCGGCCCCCAACTGCACGGTGGGCCCGGTGAGGAGCCGCATCATCGCATCGCCCCGGCCCGGGTCGTGTGCGACGGTGAGTGCGGCCCGGATGTCGGCGACCTCGGCGGTGGCCAGCAGTCCGCCCAGTCCCACCACCTGGCAGGGCAGTCCGGCAGCGAGGAGGGCTTCCTCGATCAGCGGAAACTGTGAGCGTTTCCGGCACAGCACCGCAGCGGACCGCGGTGCGTCCGGATCGCCGGACCAGTGCTCGTTCAGCAACTGCGCGATGACGGCGGCCTCCTCCTCGAGCGTCTCCGCGCATCGGGCGAGCACGGTGCCCTGGCCGGCGGCCGGCGAGGGTCGCAGCGGGGGGACCATGCTCGCGGCCGCGCCGGTGCGCAACGGCTCGGCGATCCGGTTGGCGGCACTGAGGATGGCCCGGTCATTGCGCCACGCGGTGCTCAGCGGGGCAACGGCCGAGTGGCTGCCGTCGGCGCCGGGGAACTGTTCGGGGAAGGAGAGCAGGGTCCCGGCCGCGGCGCCCCGCCAGCCGTAGATGGCCTGGTTCGGGTCGCCGACCGCCGTCACCGGATGTCCCTGGCCGAACAGCGCCCGCAGCATCTGCACCTGCGCGACGGAGGTGTCCTGGTACTCATCGAGCAGCACCACCCGGTACCGGGAGCGTTCCACCGCCCCGACCCGGGGGACCTGGCGGGCGATCGTGGCGGCCATGCGCACCTGGTCGGCGAAGTCGACGACGCCGTCGCGGAGCTTGCGGTCCTGGAACTCGGCGACCAGGTCCATCAGATCGGCGCGCAGGTCCAGGGAGTCGGCCACCTCGCTGACCTCCTTGACCATCCGGCCCTGGACGTCGCGCAGGTCCTGGGCCATCGCGCGCAGTTCCCGGGCGGTCGGCGCGGGATCCAGACCGTGTTCGGCCATCTCCGCGGCCAGCGAGGTGACGGCGTCCACCACCGTGCTGGCCGCGTAGTTCGTGTGCAGATCTCCCGGCCAGTCCCGCACGATCAGGTCGGCGAGCTGGAACCTGCCGGCATCGCTGATCAGCCGCGCGTCGGGGTCCAGCCCGAGCCGCAACGCGTGGTCGGTGAGGAGCCCGGCGGCGTAGGAGTTGTAGGTGGCGATCCGGGGCTGGTCCTCCAGGCCGATCCCGGGCCCCACCCCCGCGTCGGCGAGCTGGTGCAGCCGGGTGCGGATCCGATCGGACAGCTCCGCGGCGGCCTTCCGGGTGAACGTCAAACCGAGGATCTCCCCGGGCGGCACCAGGCCGTTGGCCACCAGGTAGACCACACGTGCCGCCATGGTCTCGGTCTTGCCCGACCCGGCGCCGGCGACCACCAACAGGGGTTCCAGCGGCGCCTCGATCACCCGTGCCTGTTCCTGCGTGGGTGGGTGCTGCCCGAGGAACCGGGCGATCTCGGCAGCGGTGTGCCGGGTCCGCGGTGCGGGCCGATCGGTCCGGGTGCCCATGTCGGTGTGGGTGCTCATGCGGGCTCCACTCTCGCCCCGGCGGGGAAGGCCGGGCAGGAGGTGCGTACCGGGCACCGGGGGCACTCCTCGTTCGGGCGGGCCTCGAAGGTTCCGGAGGTGAGGATCTGCGCGGCGTCCCGCAACTGCTGGTGGGCCCATTGCGGGTCCTCGGCCTCGGCCAGGGGCACCTGCGTGCGCAGCGAGGCGTTCTTCGACGATGTCCCCAGGTACACCAGGGCCGCACCACCGCTGCGTACCGGGCCGAACGCACCGGCGTCGACCGCGACCTGGTAGGCGCCTAGTTGCGGGTTCGTCTCCGCCTTCGCCTTGGACACCGCGGTGGAACTCGTCTTCAGGTCCACGATCCGCACGCGCCCGTCGTCGAGATGTTCCACCCGGTCCACCCGGCCGCGCAGGCGCAGCACCTCCAGGTCCGCGGTGAAGTCCACCTCGGTGTCCACCCGGCCCGGGCGGCCGGCCACGTACCCGGCCAGCCGGGTGATCATCGCCTCGGCACGGCCGCGCAGGGCACGGGCGGACCAGCCGTCGCCCAGACCGAGGTCCGGCCACCTCCGGTCGAGCTCCGCCAGCATCTGTTCGGCGCCGCCGTGCGGGTGCTCAGCGGCGATCTCGTGGACGAGGATGCCGATCTGCTGGGCGTCGGACGGGCCGTCCTGCCCGCCGTGGCGGGTGAGTACCCACCGCAGCGGGCAGGTGGTGACCTGCTCCACGGCCGAGGGGCCGATGGTGGGCACCTGCGCGGGCGGGATGAGTTCGGCCGCCGAGGTCGGGGCGTGCAATCCGCCCCACTCCGCCGGATCGGCCCCGTCCACGCCGTGGGCGGCCAGGTGCGCCAGGACCGCCGCCGCCTCCGAGGCCAGTACCACCTGCTGTGCCGTCGGCGCCGGCGCCTGGCGGGTGAGCACCGGGCGCAGCGCCGCTCGCAGTTGGCCGACCAGGCCGCGTAGGTCCAGGGGCGGTGGCACGGTGGCCGGTTCGTGCACGCTGGTGGGGTTGAGCAGGTCGAGGAAGACCGAGGGCCGTTCGTCCTCATCCAGGACCGCGGTGACGTACAGCAGCCGGCGGGCTCGGGAACAGGCCGAGACGAAGGCGCGCAACTCCCCGTCCGCCACCTCTCGGCGGGCGCGGCGCATCCGTTCCGCCTCATCCTCACCGGCCACGTCCCGGCCGCTGGCGACGTCGGAGAGGTCGGCGGCACCCAGGAGCGTGTCGCGGATGCGCAGGTCCGGCCAGACGTCCTCCTGCACTCCCACCACGGCGACCAGGTCCCACTGGCCCCCGGCCGCACCCGCGGCGGTGTGCACGGCCACGGCATCCTCCACCACGCCGCGGGCGGCCAGGGTGTCCGCGGGGAAGTCCTGGGCGGCCAGGTGTTCCACGAACGCGCCCGGTGAGGCGTGCGCGGTGCGGTCCACGAACTGCTCGGCCGCCCGGAACAGCGCCAGCACGGCATCGAGGTCGGCATCGGCCCGGTCCGCTCCGGTGCCCCCGGCCAGTGCGCGGTGCTGCCAGGTCTCGGCCAGCCCGGTGGCTTCCCAGGCGGCCCACAACACGGTCTCCGCGGTGGCGTCGGGGGCACCGGCGGCCTCGCGGGCGGCCATCAGCACGCGGGCCACCCGCGCCGGGCCGCGCCGGTGCCGCGGGGGCAGGTCCGCGGCCGTGTCCGGGTCGTCGAGGACCGCCACCAGCAGGTCCGCGGACGTGCGCCCTCCGCCGTCGCGCCGCTCGGTGGCGCGCAGGTGCCGGCGCAGGGCCCGCAGTGACACCGTGTCCAGGCCTCCGATCGGACCGGTGAGCAATTCTGTGGCGGTGGGCAGGTCGAGTTGTCCGGCGAGGGCCGTGCGCAGCACCGCGAGCAGTGGGCGCACCGCGGGTTCCTCGCGCAGCGGCCG
>CALKWS010000423.1 GCA_938004115.1 uncultured Ruaniaceae bacterium | reverse complement strand
GGAACCTTCATCGCCCCGCAGCCGATGCACCGGCACAGCGGTGCGCTGATGAACTTCTCCACCGATATGCGCCGCCGCGGCAAGCGCGCCTCCTCACGGCTGCTGGACGCGCGGCTGCGGACACCGACCGCCGCCGATGCCGAAGCGCTGCGGTTGGACGAGGGCAGCCGGGTGGTGAGCCTGTCCCGGCTGCGGCTGGCTGACGACGTTCCGATGGCGATCGAGAACGTCGCACTTCCAGCGAGTTGTGCGCCGGTGCTGGCCGAGGACCTGGAGCAGGGTTCGCTGCACGAGGCACTTCACGCCCTCGGCCGGGTGCCCACCACTGCCCACAGTTGGATCGGCGCCCGCACGGCGGGCGCCGCCGAGGCCCGGCTCCTCGACATCGCCCCTCGTTCCGCCCTGCTGGTGGAGCGCCGGATCATCCTGGACGGCGAGGGTGTCCCGCTGGAGCACACCGAGAGCGCCTATGTGGCCGACCGGTACGTCATCGATGTCACGTTCAGGGTCGGCGAGGTCGAGCCCAGCAGTGAGACGGATGCGACCGCGGGCGCCGGATCGGGGGGATGACGTCCGGGTGGTCATGGCCTTGAGTCAGCACGTCCCGTGCCTCAGGACGTCGAGGTGACCGACCACCCGCCGTCGACGGCGATGACCTGCCCGGTGACGCCGCGCGCTTCCAGGACCGAGCACATCACCGTGGCGACCTCCTCGGGGTCGAGCATCCCGCCGGTAAGCGGCTGCTTGCGCCGGGTGAACGCGAGGATCTCCGGGGAGCTCGCGGCACGTCGGGACATCGGGGTCCGCACCAGCCCCGGGGCGACCGCGTTGATCCGGATCCCGTCACCGGCGTAGGCCGCCGCGAGCGGCGCCACCCATCCGCTGATCGCCGCCTTGGCGGCGGCATAACCATGGGTGGTGAAGTTCTGGGGCTGGGGTGAGCCCGCCAGCACGCTGGAGGTGAGCACCACCGACCCGCCGCCGTCGGCGCGCATCCGCCGGATCGCCTCGCGCACGGTCAGGAACGTCGTGGTCAGGTTCAGTTCGAGCGACGCCTGCCAGGAGGCCAGTGACATCTCGTGCAACCAACCGTCCCCCTGCCCACGGGCGCTGCCACCGGCCACGGCGATCACCCCGGTGATGGCGCCGAGCCGGTGGTGGGCCTTGGTGAATGCTTCTTCGGCCTCGCCCTCGATCCGGAGGTCCGCAGCGGCGTAGCCTGCCCCGGCCGGACCCAGCGTGGTGGTCAGATCCGCACAGGAGGCCTCATCCCGTCCCACGATGAACACCCTCTGTCCCTGCCCGGCCAGGCGTCGCGCCGCCGCGGCCGCGATCCCCGTGGAACCGGTAATCAGCACCCCGGAGCGCTCCGGCACCATCGCCGCCACCACCCTTCATCTAGGCACCTGGTCCCTTATAGTCTAGACAACTACTCGATGGTGCAGGCTAAGGATCGTGATGGCAGTGGCAGCAGGGCTCTGGGCGAAGGTGCCCGACTTCGGACACGTCGATGTCGTCGTCGTCGGGGCGGGCGCGGCGGGATCGACGGCGGCCATCGCCGCCGCACGCCAGGGCGCCTCGGTGCTTCTGGTGGACAAACTGCCGTTCCTTGGTGGGTCCAGCACCGCGGTGCTCGACACCTTCTACGGGTTCTACTCCCCCGGCTCCGCACCACGCCGGCTGGTGGACTCGATACCCGGTGAGGTGATCGACCAGTTGCGTGCCCTGGGGCCGGTAGTCGAGCGACCCAACACCTACGGCGCCGGGACCGGCGTGACCTATCACGCCGAGCACCTCAAGGTCGCCTGGGAAACCATGGTGAGCGCAGCGGGCGTGCGGGTGCTGTTGCACACCATGGTCCAGGACGCCCAGGTCCTCGACGGACGCGTCACCGATCTGCTATTGGCCACGAAAGCAGGGCTGCGCCGCGTGGGCGCCGATGCGTTCGTGGACGCCTCGGGTGACGCCGATCTATGTCACTTCGCCGGTTTCGGGTACGAGACCGCCGGCGAACTCTCACCCGCGCAGACCCTGACCACCACGTTCCGGATGATCAACGTGGACCAGGATCGGCGTCGCACGATCACCAAGGAGGAGATGCGGGCGCTCATGCTCGAGGCCGCCGAGAGCGGATACGACCTACCGCGCCGCGACGGCAGTGACCACATCACGCCGGTGGAGGGCATGACCGCGACCGTGATGACCCGGCTCGACTCGGTGCAGCGCGATCCGGACGGGCGGGTGCGCACCGTGCTGGAGCCCGAACGGCTGAGCGCGGCAGAGATGGCCGGACGCCGTCAAGCGCTGGAGTACGCACGATTCCTGGTCGACCGGGTGCCCGGGTACGCCGATGCCGCCCTGGGTGCCCTGAGTACCCAGATCGGCATCCGCGAGACCCGCCGTGTCTACGGCGACTACCGAGTCACCCGCGACGACGTGCTCGGCGCCCGGCAGTTCGATGATCAGGTGGCGCTGTGCGGTGCGCCGATCGAGGACCATCACTCCGGCGACGGCACGGCGTGGGCGTACCTGCCCGACGGCGCCGCGGTGGGAGTGCCGCTGCGCAGCCTCATCGTCCGCGACGCGACGAACGTGGTGGTGGCAGGACGCTGCTTCTCGGCGACCCATGATGCCCACGCGAGCATCCGTTCCATGGCCCAGTGCATGGCGATGGGGCAGGCAGCGGGCACCACCGCCGGGCTCGCGACCACGGGCGCGGGCGGTGCGGCCGGCGGCGGTGATGTTCGTGCCGTGGGACATCGGCGGGTACGCGACGTGCTGCGTAAGGCAGGGGCCATCCTGGAACTCGATGAAGCGGCCGGGGTGGCGCCGTGAACTCCGAGCCGATGGCGAACAGCCCTCCGCCCACGTTGCCCGGACCCGGCACGGTACGCACGATCACCGGCGATCTGCCCGCGACCGAGTTGGGTCACACCTATGCCCATGAGCATCTCGTGCTGCACAGCCCGCTCATCGCCGCCGCCTTCCCGCACATCCTGCTCGACGACGTCGATCTGGCGACAGCGGAGGTC
>CALKWS010000422.1 GCA_938004115.1 uncultured Ruaniaceae bacterium | reverse complement strand
TCCGAAGGGACGACGCCGGAACATCCGAGGCCGCGCAACGCGCAACCCTGCGGCGCATCCCGCGGGTGGCGCGGGTGCTCGCTGTGGTGTTCGCACTGGCGGTGGTCGCGCACACCACAGTCATTGCCACGTGGGTCGCGCCGAACAACGAGATCCGGCAAGCCATCGGGCCCGGCAACGTGCGTTCCTACGTGCTCCCGGTCTTCGAGCAGAACTGGAGCATTTTCGCTCCTAACCCGCGCCGCACCGCCGTCGCACTCGAGGTACGTGCCCGGATCGAGGACCCGCACACTGGCGAGCGCACCGTGACCGAATGGGTGGACCTCGTCGCCCTGGAGGAGACGATGATTCCTCGCAACCCGTTCGCCCCGCGGATGTCCAATGCATCACGGCGTACCGCGGACCGGCTCCACAGCGCGGTGCGCCACATGAACGATGAGCAGCGTGGCTGGCTCGAGGCGAACTATCTCACTACGCCGATCGAACAACTCCGTACCCGACTGACCGATGTGGAAGGCGACTCGCCGGCTTCAGCCTCCCAGATCGATGACTACATGACCGCCGACCGTGCCGCGACGGCGCTAGCGACTGCCTACGCCGAACACCTCGGCGGTGGTGACGTGATTCACGTCCAGTACCGCAGCAGCACCCGCCCCGTGCCCAGTTACAGCGACCGTGCAGACCGCACGGTCGATGACACCAGCCGCAACCAGCGTGACTACGGGTGGCGCGCACCGACGCCGTTGAGCGAACAAGACCTGGCCCTGTACAGCCGATACCTCGACCGGATCGGTGAGCCGTGAACCACCTGGCGCAACGTGTCAGCGTACCGGTCAGAAACTGGTACGAAAATGGTCTCGCCTGGCTACTGCTGGGCAAGCGTGCGCTGTACGGACTGAGTGCTACGCGGATCATGGTGGGGGTGGCCGCGCTCGGGATTCTGCTCACGAATTTTCGCACCCGCCACGTCGTATGGGGACCCGGCTCCTTCTGGGTGGCACCCTTCCGAGAGGGTTCGCATTTCGAATCCTGGACCGCGCTATTCGCCACCACGAGTCCGGCGTGGTTCACGGTGCTGTACCTCCTCGTTATCGCACTGGCCGTGGCGGTGACGCTCGGCTGGCGCACCCGACCGATGGCGTTGCTCTTGGCGGTCGGGCTGGCCAGCCTGGTCGAGCGAGCACCGCTCCTTGGAAACCAGGGTGACAACATCGTCCGTATTGGCCTGTTGCTCTTGGTGTTAATGAACGCCTCTGAGTACTGGTCGCTGGACGCTGGCCGGCGTCGCAGGGCCGGGGGGCTGCCCCTGGCCCGTGCGAATTTCCTGGCGAGGTTGCGATGGAGCGAACCTGTCTTGCCAGAGTGGCTCACGACGCTGATCCATAACGCTGCACTGATCACCTTGGCGCTGCAGGTGTTCATCCTGTACACCGCCTCGGCACTGTACAAGGTCCAGGGGTCGCTGTGGCAGAACGGTACTGCGCTGTACTACCCCTTGAGTTTGCACGAGTACGCAGTGTTCCCCTCGCTGAACACACTTCTGACGTCCAACCCAGTGCTGCTGACCCTTGCCACCTACTTCGCCGTATATGTGCAACTGTTCTTCGCGATTGGGTTGCTACACCCCGTCAGCCGGCGGCTCGCGCTTATCGGCATCATCGTGCTGCACGTCGGTATTGCGCTGTTAATGGCCCTGCCATGGTTCTCGCTATCCATGATTGCCTTCGACGCCATCTTCGTCTCCAGCGCTACCTATGCCGCGCTGCACGGATATCTGGCACGGAAGTTCAGCCCCCTCATCAGGCACGTCCGTACCCGACTTGAACTTTCGAGAAGAAGATGAGGAGACCCCGGAGCGAGTCCTTCGACCCGTGGTGTGACCCATGAAGGAGCGGTTGCGGGAAGGTCCGGCAGCACAGGAGGCACCGCAACCGCGCCGCCCTGATTGGGGAGATGATCGGATGGGCAAGATGATGCGGTCCATTGCGTTCGCGCCCGCCACCCGGGCCTGGTGCCGCGTGACGGCGATCGCGGCACTGGTGATGTTCGGGTACTTCGCGATCACCAACCATGTGGACCTGGCGCCGTGGAACAACCTTGCCGGGGCCGGGCCGCAGTGGCCGAGCACGCTGATGGGGGCGATCCCGGCCGCGCTGCTAGTGGTGGCCTTCGGGCTGTGGCGAAACCGCGTGCTGGTTGTGTTCGCCTGTGGATATGCCTGGGTGTGGCTCGGGCTGCAGATCTACCAGTGGTGGCCCGCCTACCTCACCGGCTCCGACGCCCCGTGGTACGCCGAGGGCGGGTACGACCAGACCGTGCGGTGGCTGCCGCGGATCGGCTCAACGAGGTGGTGATCGACGCCCAGCACACCGTGCTGCAACTGGGCTCACTGATCGTCGCGATCCTGGCGACGGTCGCCACCGTGAGAGTCCTCCGCGAGGCGCGTTCGGGGCGGCCTGCCCACCGCACATGACACCCCACCGCGCGTAAAGCCGCACGGCGCGCCGTGCACCCGTAGTCTGGGCCCACCCTGATCTGCGAGGTGGGATGAGCCGGGAGACAACCGACGTCGTGGTGGTGGGCAGCGGGCCGAACGGGCTCGCCGCCGCGGTCACGATGGCCCGCGCCGGCCTGCAGGTGCACCTGTACGAGGCCGAACCCACCCTCGGCGGCGGCGCCCGCACTCTGGATCTGCAAATGGCCGAGCACCTGCGGCACGACGTGTGCTCCGCCGTCCATCCCCTCGCGGTGGCCAGCCCCTTCTTCGCCGAGTTCGACCTGCCTGCCCGGGGCGTGCGCTTCACCGTGCCGGAGGTCTCCTACGCCCAACCGCTGGACCACCAGCCCGCCGCCCTGGCTTACCGCGACCTGGACCGCACCGCCGCGGAACTCGGGGACGACGGCGAGGCATGGCGGGCGCTGTACGCACCGCTGCTGGCACACCAGGACGCGGTGCTCGGGATCGGCCTGGGGGACATGCGCTCGGTCCCCGAGGCGGTGCGCGACCCCCGCGGCGCCCTGGCCGCCGTCCGGTACGGGCTCCGGGTGCTGCAACTGGGCACCCCGGCATGGCGCACCAGATTCACCGGAGAAGCCGCACCGTCGCTCTTCGGCGGGGTCGCCGCCCACGGCGTCGCGCGCATCCCCGCGCTGGTGCCTGCGGGCCTGGGGCTCTTCCTCGGACTGCTGGGCCACACCACCGGCTGGCCGCTACCGGTGGGTGGCTCGCAGGTGATCGCCGATGCACTGGTGGAGGATCTCAGGAGCCACGGCGGTCAGATCCACACCTCGGCACGGATCGACGACTACCGTCAATTGCCGCGCGCCCGCGCCTACTTCTTCGACACCGCACCCGGTGCGATTCCCCGGGTCTGGGGCGAGCGGCTCCCGGCCCCCGCGGCGCGCCGGCTGAGCCACTACCCGCACGGCAACGGCGTGGCGAAGGTGGACTTCGTCATCTCCGAACCAGTGCCCTGGCGGGACCCCGGCGTGGGACGGGCAGGCACCGTGCACGTGGGCGGCACCTTGCCGCAAATGGCTCACGCGGAGGCTCAGGTGGTCGCGGGCCGACACGCCGAGCAGCCGATGACGCTGGTCAGCGATCCGTCCCTGGGGGACCCGGGTCGCAGGCACGGGGGGCTACGCCCGCTGTGGACGTATGCGCACGTGCCGGCCGGGTCGACGGCGGATGTCACCGAGACGGTGATCGCCCAGATCGAGCGGTTCGCACCCGGGTTCCGCGACGTCATCGTGGCCTCCCGGTGCGTGCCCGCCGCGCGGATGAGCGAGAAGAACGCGAACTACGTGGGCGGTGACATCGGCGTCGGGGCGCTGCGGTTGCGCCGGATGGTTGCCGGCCCGGCGCGGCGCTGGAACCCCTACCAGGTGGGCATCCCGGGGGTGTACCTGTGTTCCTCGGCGGCACCGCCCGCGCCCGGCGTGCACGGGATGTGCGGCCACCACGCCGCGCGGTGGGCGCTGAGTGAACGCTTCGGGGTCAACGGGACGCCCGATCTGGGACCGCACTGAAGAGTCCCGGACCGCCCGGATGAGCACCAGCCAACGTGAGATTCCGCACCGAACAGGCGCGTCGTCGTCGGACCTTCTTGCACTCTCGGGGTGAGAGTGCCAATAATGGCGTTAGCACTCTCAGCATGAGAGTGACAGTTTTGGCC
>CALKWS010000421.1 GCA_938004115.1 uncultured Ruaniaceae bacterium | reverse complement strand
TGCACGCCGGTGGGCACGACTTCATCGCCACCGCCCACGAGGACCAGAAGTTCGGGCTCTCCCTGGCCACCGGGGCGGCCCGCACCGCCCTGGACCGGATCCACCAGCGCCCCGAACTGCGCCTGCGCGGACTGCACTCCCACATCGGCTCCCAGATCCGTGACAGCGCCGGGTTCGCTGCCGCGGCTCGGGCACTGCTGGGGTTGCGGGCCGAGTTCGCCGCCGACACCGGCCACGTACTGCCCGAGGTGGACCTGGGCGGAGGGTTCGCCGTGGCCTACGTCCCGGCGGAGGAGGAACTGGACATCGAGTCGGCCGCCGCCGAGTTGGCCGAGGTGGTCCGCGATCAGAGCGCGAGCGACGGGCTGCCGCTCCCGGCGGTGTCCTTCGAACCGGGCCGGGCGATCATCGCCCCGGCGATGCTCACGCTGTACCGGGTGGGCACCTGCAAACCGGTGCGGCTGGACGACGGCGGCTCCCGGCTGTACGTGTCCGTGGACGGGGGGATGAGCGACAACCTCCGCACCGCCCTGTACCAGGCCGATTACCACGCCCAGGTGGTCAGCCGGGAGGTGCCGGGTCAGGCGGTGCCCGCCCGGGTGGTCGGGATGCACTGCGAGAGCGGGGACATCGTGGTGCGCGACGTGGACCTGCCCGAGCAGGTGCGGCCCGGGGACCTGCTCGCCGTACCGGTCACCGGGGCGTACGGGCGGTCGATGGCCTCGAACTACAACCTGGTGCCCCGCCCCGGGGTGGTGGCCGTGCAGGACGGCAGCGCACGGGAGATCGTGCGGCGCGAGACGGTCGAGGACCTGCTGGCGCTGGACCTGGGCTGACCGTCGCCGGGCTCGGGTGAGCACCGCCGTCGGCCATCACCGCCCGGGTTGCACGGACGGCCGGTGCACGCACACCCCCTGCGGCCGTCCACTTCGCGGGCACGCCGCCGATGCCTCCGCCCGGACCTCTAGGGTAAGGGGGCGGACACCGAGAGGAGATCATGAACACCATCGCGGCACTACCCACGTTGCGGGTGGCGGTGCTGGGCTGCGGCACGGTCGGGACCGAGGTGATCCGCGCGCTGCGCACGGACGCCGAGGAGTTGGCCGCCCGCAGCGGGGCGCACCTGCGGATCAACGCGATCGTGGTCCGGGACACCTCCCGGCCCCGCGACCCGGTGGTCCCCACCGACCTGCTCAGCACCGACGCCGAGGCGGCGGTCGCCGAGGCGGACCTGGTGGTGGAGGTGATGGGCGGCATCGAACCCGCCCGCGGTCTGATTCGCACCGCGCTGAGCCGCGGAGCCGCCGTGATCACCGCCAACAAGGCGCTGCTGGCCACCTACGGCCCGGAACTCTTCGAAGCCGCCGACGCCGCGGGTGCGGACCTGTTCTTCGAAGCGGCCGTGGCCGGGGCGGTGCCGGTGGTGCGCGGCGTACGCGAATCCCTGGCCGGGGACACGATCACCCGCATCGTGGGCATCGTGAACGGCACCACGAACTACATCCTGGACCAGATGGCCACCACCGGCATGGACTTCGACCAGGCGCTGGCCCAGGCCCAGGAACTCGGGTACGCCGAGGCCGATCCGAGCGCGGACGTCGACGGCGACGACGCAGCCGCCAAGGCCGCGATCCTGGCCTCCCTGGCGTTCCACTCCCGCACCCACCTCGATGACGTGCCCACCACCGGGATCCGGGACATCACCGCCGAGGACATCGCGGCGGCCGAACAGTCCGGGCACGTGCTCAAGCTCCTGGCCATCGCCGAACAGCGCCGCGACAACGGGTTGCGGGGCGTGGCGGTGCGGGTGCACCCGGCGCTGGTGCCAGGTGACCACCCCCTGGCCGGGGTGCACGGTGCTTACAACGCGGTGCTGGTGCACGCCACCGGGGCGGGCACCCTGATGTTCTACGGCGCCGGTGCCGGTGGTGCTCCGACCGCCAGCGCCGTCCTGGGGGATCTGGTGGCCGCGGCCCGGCACCGTGCCACCGGCGGGCGGGCGCCGGCCGAGTCCGACTACGCCGACCTGCGTCCCCTGGGCCCGGAGCACGTGCATACCCGCTACCAGGTGCGCCTGGAGGTGCGGGACAAACCGGGCGTGCTGGCCACACTGGCCGGGACGGTCGCCGAGCACGGGGTCTCGGTGGAGACGGTGCGACAGGCCTCCACCGACCATGACCGGGCTTCGCTGGTGCTGATCACCCACCTGGCCAGCGAGCAGGCACTGACCGCGATGGTCCGGGCACTGGATAGGCTCGAGGACGTGTGGGAGATCTCCTCGGTGCTACGGGTGGAGGGACACTGATGGCCACGTTATGGCGGGGGGTCATCGCCGAGTACGGCGACCGGTTGCCGATCGGTGCGGGCGACCCGGTCATCAGCCTGGGGGAGGGGGGCACCCCGCTGGTCGAGGCTCCCTCGCTGGCCGAGGCCACCGGAGCCCGGGTGCACATCAAGGTGGAGGGGGCCAATCCGACCGGGTCGTTCAAGGACCGCGGGATGACCGTGGCGATGAGCAAGGTCGCGGCCGGGGACAGCCAGGTGGTGGTGTGCGCCTCCACCGGCAACACCTCCGCCTCCGCCGCCGCCTACGCCGCCCGGGCCGGCCTGCGCTGCGCCGTGATCCTGCCGGCCGGGA
>CALKWS010000420.1 GCA_938004115.1 uncultured Ruaniaceae bacterium | reverse complement strand
CCCCAGGTCAGCGAGCCGCACCCTCCCGGAACGCGACGCGGTGACCAAACTCAGGGGAGGCAACGCACATCGACGTCAGGACCTTCCCGCCGCGCCAGCCGGATCCTTCTGGCAGGGCCAAGTATTCGTAAAGCATTGCCCATCTATTTCCGTCGACCTGCGGCTTTCCCCGCCGCGTTTCACCTTGTGGACACCTTTGCCTTTTCCGGAATGACCATGGCATCCTGAGCCCACTCCGACGAGGTCGCCGGAGTTGTGACACATCACCCGCCCCCGCATGCGCAGAATTCTCCGTGGAATTCTGCGCCACTGCGCGCTGCGCAACGCGGGGCCTGAAGAGGAGAGCAATGAAGAAGACGGTTTCGAGGTTGGCGGTCCTGGGCGCCCTCGCGCTGGCCTTGAGCGCCTGCGGCGCGGACCCCACGAGCAACGACGCCGGAACAGAGCCGGACTCCGAGGACGCGACCGCGCCGCAGGTCGAAGGCGACGTCGATCCCGAGGACGCCGGCATCCTGATCGGCGGCTCGCTCTGCCTCACCGGAATTCAGGCGCCGCTGGATGAGCCGATTATGCGCGGAATTCAACTCGCCATCGACGAATTCAACGACAACGGTGGCCTGTTGGGTGAAGAAATCGCATTCGTGAACCTTGACGGCGCAAGCGACCCGGTGGTCGTGGGAAATAACGGCGAGCAACTCGTGGAAATGGGCGCGGACGCCATTATCACCCCCGCCGACTTCGACTTCGGCGGTCCCGCATCCCGCGCGGCGCAGTCCGCCGGGATCGTCGGCATCTCCCCCGGCGCCTCCTCCCCCTTGTTCGGTTCGGAGACCCTGGGAGACAAGCAGTTCACCATCGCCACCTGGAACACCACCATGGGTGCGGCCGCGGCCGAGTTCGGCGCCGACCAGGGGTACGAGAACGCCTACGTCGTGACCGACACGTTCATCGACTACACCGCTTCGCTGAGTGAGTACTTCATCGCCTCCTGGGAGAACCTGGGCGGCACCGTGGTCGCCGAGGACACCTACACCCAGGGCGACCAGGACTTCTCCGCCCAACTCCAACGGCTCCAGGGCGTGGCCGATGAGGTGGACGTCATCTTCATCTCCTCCTACATGCCGGACCTGGGCCTGATCATCCGGGATATCCGCGCCGCCGGCATCGACATCCCGATCCTGGGCGGGGACTCCTATGACGACCCCGAACTGTGGAGCGTGCTGGGCGAGGAGTACGGCAACGACATCACCTACGCCACGCACGTGTTCCTCAGCGAGGAGGCCAGCCCGCTGGTGCCCGCGTTCGTGGAACTGTACGAGGAGAAGCACGGTGAGGAACCGGACACCTCACTGGTGGCGATCGGGTACGACACCGCCCGCGCGCTGCTGCTGGCGATGGAGGAAGCCGGCACCACCGACGGCGCTGCGGTGGCCCAGCAGATGACCGAGATGGAGTACGAACTGCTCAGCGGTTCCCTGCAGTGGTCCTCCGCCGAGGACGGTCACGAACCGCAGAAGGAGTCCGCACTGGTCTCCCTGCAGGGCGGCGAAACAGTCTTCAACACCTGGTTGAAGCCGGAATGGACCCCCGATCCGTGACATCCGCTGACACGGGTGAAAGGCTCACCGCCACCGACGTCGTGATGGACTTCGCCGGTCTTCGCGCACTCGACACGGTGAGCCTTTCACTGGGCAAGGACGAGATCGTGGGGCTGATCGGCCCGAACGGCTCGGGGAAGACCACGCTGGTCAACATCCTCTCCGGCGCGCTGGAACCGACCGCCGGTACCGTCTCGATCCGCGGCGATGCGGTGACGGGTGCCCGCCCGCACCGCATCGCCCGGTCCGGGCTGGTGCGCACCTTCCAGACCGTGCGGCTGTTCGGCACCATGTCGGTGGTGGAGAACGTCCAACTGGGTGCTCTCGGCGTGGGTAGACGACGGCGGGAAGCCACCCGGGTGGCCGATGACCTCATCGCTGCCTTCGAGGTGGAGCACCTGCGTGATGTCACCGCCGACGCCCTGTCCTACGGGCAGAAGAGGATCGTGGAGATCCTCCGGGCACTGGCCACCGGGTGTGACTACCTCCTCCTGGACGAACCGGCCGCCGGGCTGAACGAGGAGGAGAGCGAGGAACTCCTCGGACGGCTGACGAGCCTGCCGGCCACCTTCGGGTGCGGGCTGCTCATCATCGACCACGACATGAACCTCATCATGCGGCTGTGCCACCGCCTGCACGTGCTCAACCAGGGCCGCACGATCGCCGAGGGCACCCCCGCCCAAGTGCGCACCGACCCCACGGTGGTGGAGGCGTACCTGGGCAAGCAGGCCTCGGCCGCGGTGCTGCCGGAAGCCACCGAATCCACGGAGAGTGCATGAGTCTGCTGACAGTGCAGAACCTGCGTGCCCGCTACGGGGCGATCACCGCCCTCAAGGGTGTGGACCTGCGGGTCGAGGAGGGCGAACTGGTCGCCCTCGTGGGCGCCAACGGCGCCGGTAAGACCACCACGCTCGCCGCGATCGCCGGTTCCCACCGGTCCCACTCCGGCACGGTGATGCTGGACGGCAAGCGCATCGACAACAAGTCCAGCCCGGAGATCGCCCGGCTCGGCATCGCCCTGGTACCGGAGGACCGCGGGATCTTCCCCAGCCTGACGGTGGACGAGAACCTGCAACTGGGTGCCTACCGGCAGCAGCGCAAGGACCAGGTCGCCGAGCAGCGGGAGCGGATCTTCCAGCGTTTCCCGATCCTGGCCCAGCGCGCCAACCAGGGCGCCGGCACCCTCTCCGGCGGCGAACAGCAGCAGTTGGCGATCGCCCGGGCGATGTTGACCAACCCGCGGTTGCTGATGCTCGACGAACCCTCGCTGGGCCTGTCCCCCACCCTGGTGGACCGGATGTTCGAGGTGGTGCAGGAACTGCACGCCGAGGGCGTGACGATCCTGCTGGTGGAGCAGAACGTGACCCGGGCCCTGGAGATCGCCGACCGCGCCTACCTCCTCACCACCGGGGAGTTGACGGCACAGGGCACTCCGGAGCAGATCAAGGCGTCGATCGACATCGAGTCGGCGTACCTGGGCGGGCTGTAGCCCGATGGAGATGTGATGAACGACATCCTGCAATTCGCCGTCAACGCACTGAGCCTGGGCAGCCTGTACGCGCTGTTCGCCCTCGGGCTGATCATGGTGTTCGGCATCCTGCGGCTGGTGAACTTCGCCTACGGGGAACTCATCATGGTGGCCGGGTACACCTGGTACATCCTGCAGGGCACCTTCATCCCGCTGGTGGGGCTGCTCATCTCCGCGGTGGTGGCCGCCGGCCTGGCCAGTGTGCTCACCGAACGGGTGGCGTTCCGCCCGGTGCGGTCCAACTCGATGAACGCCATGCTGATCACCTCCTTCGCGGTCAGCACGCTGTTGCAGAACCTGGCCCTGGTGTTCGTCTCCCCCCGCCCCCGGGCGGTGGACGTGCCCACCTGGTTCCACACCAGCCTGACGGTGGGCGGACTGCGGATCGGGGTGTCCAACCTGATCATCATCGCCATCAGCGGACTGACCCTGCTGGGGCTGATGCTGGTGATGCAGCGCACCCGGCTCGGGCTCACGTTACGGGCGGCGGCCGATGACTTCCGCATGCTCCAACTGCTCGGCGTGCGCGCCAACCAGGTGATCGCCACCGCGTTCCTGATCAGCGGGGTGCTCGCCGGGGTCGCCGGCTTCCTGTGGATCGGCCGGATCGGGTCGGTCTCCCCCACCGTGGGGATGGCCCCGCTGCTGGTGGCGCTGATCGCGATCGTGGTGGGCGGGATGAACAGCCTCTCCGGAGCGATCGCGGGCGGCTTCTTCATGGGGGCGCTGACCATCGCGCTGCAACTGGTCCTGCCCCAGGACCTGCTGGCGTTCCGGGACGCGGTGATCTTCGCCGTCGTCATCCTCGTGCTGGTGGTCCGCCCGCAGGGTCTGATCAGGGGACGTTTCGCCACGGAAAGGATCGGTTGATGAAGGTTCCGTCGGGCTTGAGCGCCCGCAAGGTGATCCCGGTGGCCCTCACCCTGGGCATCTTCCTGATCGTGGCGATCGTGGCCTCGCTGTTCGGCTCCTCCCTGGTGGATCGCATCACCACGGTGATGTTCGTCAACGTGATCATGGTGCTGGGGTTGCAGATCTTCATGGGCAACTCCGGTCTACTGTCCTTCGCCCATGTGGGGTTCATGGGGATCGGGGCCTACGCCTCGGCGCTGTTCTCCCTGCCCCCGGAGCAGAAACTGATGTCG
The DNA here is from genome assembly GCA_938004115.1 of uncultured Ruaniaceae bacterium. Classification (GTDB taxonomy): domain Bacteria; phylum Actinomycetota; class Actinomycetes; order Actinomycetales; family Beutenbergiaceae; genus CALKWS01. The sequence goes on along the minus strand of CALKWS010000420.1, from coordinate 4,456 downwards.
CTGCCGGACCTGTACACCCCGTTCCAGGACCTGCAGCTGGGTTTCCTCCCAGCGGTGTTCGCAGCGGCGCTGCTGGCCGCGGTGTTCGCGGCGGTCGTGGGCTTCCCGCTGATGCGGCTGGCCGACACCGCCGCCGCGATCGCCTCCTTCGCGCTGCTGGTGATCGTGCACGTGGTGCTGTCGCAATGGACGGCGATGACCAATGGTCCGCGCACCCTGTTCGGGCTGTTGAAGTACACCGACATGTGGACCGCGGCGATCTGGGCGTTCATCGTCATCGTGGTGGCGTTCGTGTTCAAGGAGAGCAGTCTGGGGATGAAGTTGCGGGCCTCCCGGGACAACGTGCACGCCGCCAACGCGGTGGGTATCGACGTGGTGCGGACGCGGTGGATCGCGTTCGTGATCTCCGCGTTCATCTGCGGCATGGCCGGGGCGATGTGGGCGCACTTCATCACCTCCTTCCAGCCCGGGGCGTTCTACATGTCGATGACGTTCATCGTGCTCACCATGCTCATCGTCGGCGGGCCGCAGACCGTGTCCGGGACCGCCCTGGGCGTGCTGATCATCACCGTGGTCAGCGAGGGTCTGCGCCAGATGGAGAACGCCCTGGGGATGAACGACAGTTTCCCCTTCGACACGGTGGGGATGACGGAGATCCTGCTGGCGATCGTGCTCATCCTGGTGCTCGCCTTCCGGCCCGGCGGGCTGGTGGAGCGGACCGAACTGGGCGCGAACTGGGCCCGTGGCCGGCAACGACGGCGCAACAGCCCTGACCGCACCGAGGACGCCCTGGTGGGGAAAGGATGACGATGGACACGTTGGACTTCGACGTCGCCCCGGACGTGGACCCGGCTGAGTTGGTGTACACCTTCGGCGGGGTGGAGCCTCGGGCGCAGATCAAGCCGGGCACCCTGGTGTCCACCTCGACGCTGGACTGCTTCGCCGGGCAGATCACCCGCCCGGGCATGAAGCCCTCGGAGCACCTGGATCCGCGCTTCCTGAACCCGCAGACCGGCCCGTTCTTCGTGGAGGGGGCCGAGCCGGGTGACACGCTCGCGGTGCACTTCGTGAGCATCGAACCGCGGCTGGACTGGGGAGTGAGCACGTCGGTGGAGTACTTCGGTTCCCTGACCGGCACCGGGGACACCGCGTTGCTCGCCCCGCCGCTGCCGGAGGACACCTGGTTCTATGAGTTCGACCTGGCCAACCGGCAGGTGATCTACCGGGCCAACGACAACGATCTGCGCCTGCCGCTTCCGCTGGACCCGATGCACGGCACCGTGGGTGTGGCCCCGGCGTTGGGCGAGGCCAGGTCCGCGCTCGCGCCGGGCCGGTGGGGCGGGAACATGGACACCCCCGAACTGCGGGCGAACACCACCGTCTACCTGGGCGTGAACGTGCCGGGCGCGTTGTTCAGCCTGGGCGATGGCCATGCCCGCCAGGGTGAGGGTGAGACCTGCGGTGTGGCGGTGGAGTGCGCGATGAACTCCATGTTCATCGTGGAGTTGATCAAGGGCGGCGCCCCGGGCTGGCCCCGGATCGAGACCGATGAGTACCTGATCACCACCGGCTCCACCAAACCGCTGGAGGACGCGTTCCGGATCGCCCAGGTGGAGATGGTGCACTGGGTCGCGGAGTTGCTGGATCTGAGCACGATGGACGCCTACCAACTGGTCTCCCAGATCGTGCTCAGCCCGGTGGCCAACGTGGTGGACCACGTGTACACGATGGTGGCGAAGGTGCCGAAGCGGCTGCTGGGCGAACGTGCCGCGGCGGCCTTCGGCGGTATGCACCAGCACCTGCGCGACCGCGCGGCCGGCGTCCCGTCCGTGCGCTGAGCCGGCGTCCGGTAAAGGCGGTGGCAGCCGGCGTCCGGTAAAGGCGGTGGGAGGCGGCGTCCGGCCTGGGCGCTGAGCCCGTCGTCGTCCAGCCGTGCGCTGAGTCGTCGTCCAGCCCGCGGGCTACGTCAGTTTGCCGCTGTGCGCGCCGGTGCTGCCACCACCGAGGGCCGGGCTCCCGGTGCCGGCCGGGGTGAAGTCGTAGGTGTATTGCTCCACCTGCCAGGTCGAGGCCCCCGCCTGGCGCGAGGCCACCACCACGATCCCCTCCTGGGAGTTGACGCGCAGCAGGTTCAGCGAGTGCGACTGCACCGCGCCGTTGCGCACGTGTTCCAGTAACAGCGTGTAGAAGTGATCCGGGTTCGCGGCCCGGTTCAGCACCGAGGCGCGCACCGGCCGGGGCAGCACGGCCAGGTCGCTGTGGGCCTTGCTGAACCGGTCCTGATGGTCCGGCCCGTCGTCGTCGGCTTCGGCGCCGGCACCGGTCTTCGGTGCGTAAGGGACGTCGCCGCGGCGCACCGCGGCCGGTGCGGCCGCCTCCCGGAGCACGGAACCTGCTTTCACCCAGGGGCCGGTGGCGCGGAACCGCCCGTCCGCCTGCGGCGCGAGCGGCTGCTCCATCCGGTGGATGAGGATGCGCCGGCGGGTGGCGGTCCAGGCAATCGCGCGCCTGAAGTACGTCTCATCGGACCGCCGGCGCCGAACGCGGCTGCCCTCGGTCCGCACCCCGCTGGACAGCACGCCCTGCTGCGCCCGTGGGTCCGGGAGGCCGAGATCGCCGAAGGTGGTGGCCGTGGCCGTGAACTTCACCTCCTCGACGTTGCCGTCGGCGCCGGTGTCCGCACCGCGCGTCCCGGGTGCAGCGGCAGGTGCCCTACGGATCAGGTTCCCCATGTCTCTCCTTCAGTACGGATGTGGTGGTGTTCGGTCATGCATTGGAGCGCGTCACTGCGCCCACGCCACCAACTGGGACAGCGCACGACGGTCGATCTTCCTGCCGTCGGCCTCCACCAGCCACTGACCGATGGTCTCCACGAACTCCAGCGGGGTCATCAGTTCCGCGCCGCCGTTGCGCCCCTGGTTGTTGGTGCGCACCGGGGCGCCGTTGTTGGAGTGGATCACCACCACCGGGCGCACCACCTTGCGGGGTAATGCCCGGGTGATGATCGGCAGTGCCCAGTGCATCGGGTTACCGCGCGGGAGCACCCCGTCGGCGGTGGTGGACATCACCTGGCCGCTGAGCCAGTAATAGTCCCCGCCGGCCCAGTTCTTGGCGTCCACCAGCACCACGCGGTTGCCGCACAGGATGGCGTGGTCGACGTCCGCCTCACCGGCGCCGGGCACCAGTCCGTGCACCACGCGCACCCCGGGGATAGCGGCGAACACGTCGATGAGTTGGCTGGTGAGGATCTCTCCCCCGAAGCCAAGGGTGGCGTTGCGGGCGGTGAAGGTGTTCTTCCCGGAGAACAGGTGGCCGCCGGGGTTACCCCACTGGAAGTTCTGCTCCACCGCGGCGGTGGGTAGCAGTTCGGGTTCGCGTGCCCGATTCTTCGGTCGGGACTCCGCGTGCCGGCGCCATGACTCCACCGCCAACCCGTAGGTCACCGCCGAGAGCAACGGCAGGAGGCTGGCACCGACGGACAGCCCATTCGCGGCGCCCATCGGGACCACCATGAGCGCGATGAGGTAGTACAGCAGGTAGGCACCGGTGGGGAAGCACCCGCTGAGGTTCCTCGCCCGCGCCGACCCGAGGACGATTCCGCCGATCAGCGCACCCGCTCCAAACCCGGGCCCGGCACCGGCCATCCCCAGCAGCACGCAACTGGCCAACCAGGCCACCAGCGCGATATGCCGGAAGCCGAACCGGCCCGGCGCCAACGCGGATGCCGTGCCCGCGACCGCCACCGGTCGGGTGCCCTGGCGAAGTTGCTCGGCCCTGCCCATCCAGGACAACTCCTGCGGGGTGATCGGCAGGTCGGCCCAGGCGTCGTAACCCGCGAGGATTCTAGGGTCCTGGGTGGCGAAGTCCGGCTTCGGTCGACGGTCCTTCCCGGGACGCGGTCCGGAACCGGCGTCGGGCCGCGGGGCAGGGCCGGTGTCCGGGCCGGTGGCCTGCGGCTCACCCCACCCGCCGGTGTCATCGATCGGCTCCCCCCAGTCGTCCAGGTCCTCGGCAGCCGGTGCCGGTCCACCGTTCTGGGCGGTGTCCAGTTCGGCGTCGTGGCGGCGGCGCTGCTCCTCGTCCGACAGGACCTGGTAAGCCTCGGTGATCCTCGCGAACTCATCTCCGCCGCCCTCACGGTCGGGATGCTTGACCTTCGCGTGCGCGCGGTAGGCGGCTTTGATCACCTCCGGGGGCGCTCCACGTGAAACTCCGAGGACCTCGTAGTAATTGACCTCAGGCACGCAGCCCCACTCCCATCCCTCGCCGTCGCTCGTCTTAGCAGGCTGTTCGCGGTCCCCGTTGACCTGCCCTGACCTGCGATTTCAGATTACCCCAGGGCACTGACACGCCGGCGCGGGGGCAGCGCTGGGGGCTGTCGTGCTCGCCACACCCGGGGCACGTCGTCCGATGGCCGCAGTGCCGATGCACGCCGTGGCGGTCGCCGTAATGCCGA
>CALKWS010000419.1 GCA_938004115.1 uncultured Ruaniaceae bacterium | reverse complement strand
GCCCGAACGGCCCGCCGCACCACGCCAGCGTCCCCGCCGACCGGGCCGCTTTCCGACAGATTGGGCCTACCTGTCAGAACGTGTCATGATGCGCCCGTGCCCAAGATCATCGGAGCCTCCCTGGCCGAGCATCGCGTGAATGTCCGCGCCAGATTGTTCGGGGCGTTGTCGCAGTTGATGGCCGAGGAGGGTTTCGATGCGGTCTCCCTCGCCCGGATCGCCTCCGCCGCGGGCGTGGGCCGGACCTCGGTGTACAACCACTTCCCGGACAAGGAGGCCATGCTGGTGGCCTTCATCGAGGACGAGACGGAGAAGTTCCTGGAGGATCTACGCGCCGCGCTGGAGCACACCACCGATCCGCAGCAGCGCCTACGGGTGTACGTGCGCGAACAGATCAACCTCAGAGCCAGCTACCACCTGGCGCCTGGCCCGGACCTGCGCTCGGTGGTCTCGGCCGCGACACTGACCCGGTTGCGGGAGCACGTGGTGGACGTGGAGGACGTGCTGCGGCAGATCCTCGCCGACGGCATCGCCGCCGGGCAGTTGCCCCACCAGGACGTGGAGGCGGTGGTGCCGTTGATCAACTCCTGCCTCATCGGCCGGCACGTTCCGGACGACGGGCCCGCCCGGGAGCGGGCGATCGCGGCCACCGAGGCATTCGTGCTCCGCGCGGTGGGCGCCTTCGACGCCGGCACACGAGCGGCCACCGCCCGGACCGCGATCGGCGCCTGAGTCTCGCACCCGACCACCGGGCCGTTATCCACAATTTCTGTGCACATCCCTGTGCACAGGCTGCGTTTGCACAGGTCGGCCTGTGGAGATCCCTGGGGACAGCATGGGGACGAAAATTCGTGCGCGAAACCGCTTGTCACCCGCTGGCTCAGCCACTAGACATTGCTTATCGACAACAGCACACCGAACTCCCCGAAGGCAACTGATCCACACGGATCGGTCACCGGAAGGGAAACGTCAGCCCAAGGATCGGTTCGCCGGTTCGAAGGCACCGGAACTTCGGGAGACCGGCCGTTCCGGGAGGTCTGCCCCGTTTCGGCCCGCCGGAACGGCCAGACTGTGGATAACCGTCGGGATGGCCCGGCGCGACTCCGTGACGTGCGCTGTGTCGACGCCACCCGGAAAACGGTGATGGCCGGTCCAGGACGCCAGTCCCGGACCGGATGGTCTGGATGGGGCCGCACCGTCACACGGACCCGGGTGGGGTGTCGCCCCGGGGTGGCACGACCGTCCCGGCGGTCGGTGCCGGCGGTGGTCATCGCACCGTGGACCCGGCGACGGAGCAGGGCCCCTCGAATCCCTAGTTCGAGGGGCCCTTGCTTCGTGTCCTCATTGCACCATCGCGCCGTCCCCTTCGCTCGTGTGACACGCCACGGATCCGCCAGGTCCACCGCGGGTAGGCTGGCAGACGTGATCGAGTTGAAGACGCCCACCGAGATCGAGCAGATGCGTCCTGCCGGGCGGTTCGTGGCCGAGACGCTGGCGGCGCTGGCCGAGTACGCCGATGTGGGTGTGAACCTGCTGGACCTGGATGCGATGGCCCACGAGCGGATCCGGGAAGCCGGTGCGGACTCGTGCTACATCGATTACCACCCCTCCTTCGGCGCCAGCCCGTTCGGCAAGGTGTTGTGCACCTCGGTCAACGACGCCGTGCTGCACGGCCTGCCGCACGACTACACCCTGGCCGACGGCGACCTGCTGTCCATGGACTTCGCGGTGGCCGTGGACGGCTGGGTGGGCGACGCGGCGGTGAGCGTGATCGTGGGCACGCCGCGGGAGGAGGATCAGCGCCTGATCCAGGCCACCGAACGGGCCCTGGACGCCGCGATCGAGGCGGCGGTGGTGGGCAACCGCATCGGGGACATCTCCGCGGCGATCGGATCGGTGGCCGCCGAGCACGGGTACACGGTGAACACCCAGTTCGGCGGGCACGGAGTCGGCCGGACCATGCACGGCGAACCGCACGTGCCCAACAACGGCCGCGCGAAACGGGGCATGCCGCTGCGTCCGGGCCTGGTGATCGCGATCGAGCCGTGGTTCATGGCTGGCACCGATGAGATCTATACCGACCCCGACGGGTGGACCCTACGGTCCGCCGACGGCTCCCGCGGCGCGCACAGCGAGCACACCGTGGCCATCACCCCCGACGGCCCGCTCATCCTCACCGCCCGCGACTGACGCCCCCAGCCCGCGCCGAACCCCATGAGCCTGTCCTGGTGGCCCGAGGTCGTCGACCGGATCCGGCCGGTGCCCGCCGCGCAGGAGCAACAGGCCGACCCCGAGCAGTTGGGCATCAGCGTGGTGATCGCGCTGGTCATCGTAGTCGTCCCGGTGCTGTGGCGGATCGCGCGGCTGGGCGTGACGTTGGTGCACGAGCTGGGGCACGCCCTGGTGGGCCTGGCCACTGGGCGCACCTTCACCGGTTTCGTCCTGCGCGCGGACATGTCCGGGCACGCGATCACCCGCGGGCGTACGCGGGGACCGGCGCTGGTGGCCACCACCTGGGCGGGCTACCCCGCGCCGGCGGTGGTCGGCGCGCTGCTGGTGGTGGCCGCCACCCGGGGCTGGGCGGCCCCGGTGCTCACTGCCGTGCTGGTAATCCTGCTGCTGTCCTGGGTGCGGGTGCGTTCGCTGCTCACCGCCGTGGTGATGCTGGTGGTCAGCGTCGGCGTGGTGGCGCTGTGGTGGGAAGGTTCGTACCTGGTGCAGCAACTGGTACTGGTCGGCGCCGGGCTGGTGCTGCTGATCGGCGCGTGGCGCCACCTGGGCGCGGTGTGGACCAGTCGTGACCCGGGCAGCGACCCCGCCGTACTCGCCAGGCTCACCCGGGTGCCGCGCTGGCTGTGGCTGGTGAGTTTCTTCCTGGTGGTGGCCGCCTGCACCGCCGTGGTCCTCACCGAGGCGCAGCGGCTGCTCGCCTGAGCACCCCGGCCACGTCCGGCGCCGTGTAGCCCGGACCCTTGAGGACCTTGCCGTCCTCGCGGTACAGCGGCCGCCCGTCGGGTCCGAGTTTGGACATGTTCGCGGCGTGGATCTGCGCCAGCACCGCCGGTAGCGGGATGCCGCACTCCAGCGCCATCCCGTAGAGGACGTACACCAGGTCCCCCAGCGCGTCGGCGGCGGCGACGGTGTCGCGGGACCCGTCGTCGTCGGCACGTGCCCGCAGGAACGCCGTTCGCATGACCTGCTGCGCCCCCGGACCGTACACCGCCCCGATGAGCTCGCCGAACTCCTCGGCCACCAGGTCCATCCGCAGGTGCACCCGGTCCCGGTCCACCCCAGGGGCGTCCGATGCGATCGGCACGGCGAAGGCCCGGTGGAACTCGCGCACCAGGTCCTCGGGGCGATGGCCGGGCGGCGCGGCGCCACCGGGGCCGGCACCCTCACCCCGTCCGCGGTCCGGTCCGGGTGGTTCGGCTAGATCGGTCGCGTTCCTCGCAGCGCAGCACATGGGCCCACGGTAGACCGGGCGGTCACCGGCAGGCCCCGCCATCGGTGCGGAGGGTTCCAGGCGCCGGACGTTCCCGGGGTCAGCACGGTGCCCGCACGGCGCCCGGACGGTGCCCGCCCGGCACCAGGCGCTCGCCCGCCAGGCGCTCGCCGCGGATGCGAACGGGCAATACGGTGGGCACAGGCACCCAGTCCCGAAGGAGCGTCACTGTGAGCACCCCAATCGATGCCACCACCACCGCCGCCTGGCAGTCCCTGCGCACCCTTGCCGACCGATTCGAACCGGACCTACGCGGCTGGTTCGCCGCCGACCCCGGGCGGGCGGAGAAGTACAGCCACACCATCGGGGACCTGTACGTGGACCTGTCCAAGAACCTGCTCACCGATGAGATCCTCGAGTTGCTCACGAACCTCGGACAGCAGGTAGACCTGCCCGGCCGGCTCCGGGCGATGTTCGCCGGCGAGCGCATCAACGTCACCGAGGACCGGGCCGTACTGCACACCGCGCTGCGCCGTCCCAAGGGCGCCACACCGCCGCTGCACGTGGACGGGCAGGACGTGGACCGTGACGTACATGAGGTGCTGGAGCGGATGTACGCCTTCGCCGAGCAGGTGCGCTCGGGCTCCTGGACCGGGGTGAGCGGCAAACCGGTGCGCACCGTGGTCAACATCGGCATCGGCGGGTCCGACCTCGGGCCGGTGATGGCCTACGAGGCGCTGCTGCCGTACGTGGCCGAGGGGCTCCAGGTGCGGTTCATCTCCAACATCGACCCGGCCGACATCGCCATCACGGTGGGCGACCTGGACCCGGAGACCACCCTGTTCATCGTGGCGTCCAAGTCCTTCGGCACGATCGAGACCCTCACCAACGCCCGCCTCGCCCGCGACTGGCTCTGGGAGGAGTTGACCCGCCGGGGCGTCATCGGTACGGACTCCGCCGCCCGCGAGCAGGCCGTGGCCCGGCACTTCGTGGCCGTCTCCACCGCCCTGGACAAGGTCGCCGACTTCGGCATCGACACCGCGAACACGTTCGGCTTCTGGGACTGGGTGGGCGGACGGTACTCGGTGCCCTCCGCCGTCGGCCTGTCCCTGGCGATCGCCATCGGCCCGGAGCGGTTCGCGCAGTTCCTCGCCGGGTTCCACACCGTGGACGAGCACTTCCGCACCACCGAGCTGTCCCGCAACGTGCCCGCGCTGATGGGGCTGTTGAACGTCTGGTACGTCAACTTCTTGGGCGCGCACACCCACGCCGTGCTGCCCTATGCCCAGCAGTTGCACCGGTTCCCGGCGTACCTGCAGCAACTGACCATGGAGTCCAACGGCAAACGGGTGCGCTGGGACGGCTCGCCGGTCACCACCGACACCGGTGAGGTGTTCTGGGGTGAACCGGGCACCAACGGCCAGCACGCGTTCTACCAGCTCATCCACCAGGGCACCCGGCTGATCCCGGCCGACTTCATCGCCGTCGCCCGGCCGGCCTACCCCCGCCAGGACGGTGAGGCCGACGTGCACGCGTTGTTCCTGGCGAACTTCTTCGCCCAGACCCGGGCGCTGGCGTTCGGGAAGACCGCCGAGGAGGTCCGCGCCGAGGGCACCCCGGAGCACCTCGTCCCCGCCCGGGTGTTCCCCGGGAACCGGCCCACCACCTCGATCATGGCCCCGGAACTGACCCCCTCGGTGCTGGGCCAGTTGATCGCGCTGTACGAGCACATCACCTTCACCCAGGGCGTCGTGTGGGGGATCGACTCCTTCGATCAGTGGGGTGTGGAACTCGGCAAGGAACTGGCCAACGAACTCGCCCCGGCGGTCACCTGGGACGATCAGGCCCTGGCCGGCCAGGACTCCTCCACCCGGGGGCTCATCGGGTACTACCGGACGCACCGCGGCTGAGCCGGCCGGCCATCCGGCGGCGCAGCGGTAGGTGCTGGTAGGCCTGCCGGAAGAGCCGCTCGCCGTGCCGGTCGCCCAGCACCAGCAACTGGGCGCCGCCGGCGCGCCCGTCATCGGGGAGCAGGTTACCTGCGGCGTCCAGCGTGGCCACCAGGTGCACCCCGGTCCGCTCGTGCACCACCGCGTCCCCGGCCGCCAGTGCCGCGGCCGCGGCGGGCAGGGGGACTGCGAACAACTCGTTGCCCTCGGCGATCACCACGCGGTGGCCCAGGCCCGCGGCGTTCCACAACGCGGTGGCGCCAACCGTGGCGTAGGAGAGTACGCCGTCCGCCCCGGCGCGGTACAGCGTGGCCACGTTCCGTTCCGCCGTGGCCCGCGCGACGATCTGCACCTGCGGCCGCAGCCGCCGGCAGTACAGCGTCAGGTACACGTTCAGGTCGTCGTCGTGGGTGGTGACCACCACGGCCGAGGCGTCGCGCAGGCCGGCCTCCTCCAGCACCCGCCCCTCGGCCGCGTCCCCGTACAGCATCCGGCCCGCACCCGGGGGGCGGGTAGGGTCCTGCTCCACGATCGTGGTGGGCGTGCCGGAGGCGGCCAGCGCCTTGGCGGCCGCCCGCCCCACCCGCCCCCCGCCGAGGATCACCACCGGCGCGTCGGTGGCCGGGTCATCGTCCGGGGCGCGCCGCTCGGTGGCGGGTGTGGAGAACGCCGCGTCGTAGCCGTCGAGGGCCGACGGCGAGCCGGCCAGGATCAGGATCTGTCCCTCGCGTAGCACGAAGGCGGGGTGCAGGTCCTGCAACCTGCCGTGCTGCATCACCGCGAGCAGCCGTACCTGGGGACCGATCCGCCGTCGTGCTTCGTCCAGGGAGAGGCCGGCCAGGGCGGTGCCCCGCACGGTCGCCTCGGCGATGGAGGTGGCACCGAAGGATCCGATCACGTGGGCCGTGCCGGTGGTGCCCAGGACGCGCTGGGCGATCGCTTCACCCAGGTTGGCGCCGAGGTGCACCACGTGGTCGGCCCCGGCCAGGGTGAGCACGTCGATGGAGGCGCGTTTGGTGGCGGTGACCGCGATCGGCACGTGCGGGGCGATGCTCTGCACCGTGAACACCACGTTGGTGTTGGCGGTATCCGGCAGGGTGGACACCACCAGGGCGGCCTGGTCCACCCGGGCGTTGCGGTAGGTGCGGGGATCGTCCAGGGCGCCGATCAGCACCTGGTACCCCTGGTCCAGGAACTCCCGTGCCTGATCCGCCTCGGGAATGAGGAGCACGGCCGGGATGCGTGAGCGTTTGGCCCGGGCGATCAACGCCTGCACCACCGGGCCGAACCCGACGATGAGCAGATGGTCGACGATCTCCGGCGGTAGCCGGCGGGGGGCGCGGGCGGCCGCCAACTGCTTCAACCAGGGGGTGACCACGAACTGGATCAACGCGAACGGGACCAGTAACGCGATCCAGAGCATCCCGCTGAGCAGCACCCAGATGGTGAACAGCCGTCCGGCGTCGGAGGTCAGGGTGATGTCCCCGTAACCGAGGGTGGTCATCGTGCTCAGCGTCCAGTAGACCGCCGTGACCCAGGAGTGGTCCTGCCCCTCGGTGGCGATGAGCATCCGGAACCCCACGGTGTGGGCCGCCACCAGCGCTACGCCCACCGCCAGCAGCACCAGGACGATGCGCACCCGCCGCCGGTTCCGAGCGATGGCAATTTGCGTCTGCGGACTTGCGTCCGGGCCGGTCAGCATCGCTCCTCCTCCCACCGCCAGAGCCCACGAGTACCCGATGAGGGGACGGTACTGCCGAACGTTGTGTGAACGGTACTGCTGGAGTAGGTATATTGGGTCTCGTCGCGGCCCACCGGCCGCGCTCGCGGGTGTAGTTCAATGGTAGAACTTCAGCTTCCCAAGCTGACAGCGCGGGTTCGATTCCCGTCACCCGCTCCAGTCTTCACGGGCTCGACGCCCACCCTCGCGGGCCGGGTCGGGTCACCCGGGCGGGGGTCGGGTCACCCGGGTCGATGTCCCCCGGGGTCCCCCGGGCCGGGTGGCAGCCCGGCGCCGGCGCCCGGACCA